>NZ_JBIVVI010000027.1:0-18340 GCF_044757675.1 Kitasatospora sp. NPDC091257 | reverse complement strand
CTGCCGTGGTCGGCCACCTCGCCGGGGGGGGCGGGGGGGGCCGGGGGCCGCCCCGGAACGCAGCGGTGCCCGGGCTCCGTGGAGCCCGGGCACCGGTGGCGGGCGGAACGCCGCCCGCGGCCGTTACGCCGTGTAGGTGTACGTCACGGGAGCGCTGGTCCCGCCCGCCGTGGTGACGGTGACGCCCACCGCCCCGGGCTGGGCGCCCGCCGGGGCCGTGGCCGTGCAGAAGGACGGGCCGCAGGAGACGTGCGTGGCCGGCACTCCGCCGAAGGCCACCGTCCCGTACGCCAGGTTGCTGCCGATCACGTTCACCCTGGCCCCGCCGGCGGTCGGACCGGACGCGGGGGACAGGCTGCTGACCGCCGGGGCGGCCGGGGCCGGCGGCGGGGCGCCGGTGTAGTCGAAGGCGGCCGGGGCCGCGGCGGTGCCGCCGGGCGTCACCACGGTGACCGGGGCGCTGCCCGAGCCGCCCGGGGTGGTCACCGTGCAGGAGGTGTCGGTGCAGCTGCCGGGCGCCGGGACGCCGCCGACCAGCACCATGCCGTTGGCCAGGTCGGTGCCGCCGACGGTCACCGCGGTGCCGCCCGCGCCGGGGCCGGTGGTGGTGCCGAGGCCGGTGACGGCCGGGGCGGCCTGGACGGTCGCCGGGAGGAGGCTCCGGGTGCCGAGGTCGTAGCGGGAGATGTGGCCGGTCGGGTCGGTGTCGTTGGGGTTGGCGGCCGTCACCGTGATCACGCCGGCGATCGGCACGCCGGGCGTGGTGCGCAGGCTGAGCTTCATGAACTCGTACTTCCCGACCACCCGGGTGCCGTTCAGCACGGCCTCCAGGTGGCGGCCGTCGGGGGAGAGGGTCGAGCTGAAGGTGTAGTCGTACGGCGTGGAGTAGAACATCGCGCCGTCGGTGGTGACGCCGGGCGGCAGGTCGACGGTGAAATGCGTCGGGCCGGTCAGGTCCGCGGTGCCGGACGAGGTCCAGCCCGCCGACATGTTCCCGGTGGTGAAGAACCCGCCGGGGTAGTTCCCGCTCTGCGACACGCTCACGTGCTGGGCGGAGGTCGACGTCGTCGCGGCCAGGGCGGCCGGGGCGGCCGCGGCGGCGGTGGCACCGGTGACGAGGGCGGCGCCGGTGGCGAGGGTGGTCACGGACAGCGCGGCGGCGAGGCCCGCTTTGGCCAGTCGGGTGATCATAGGTCGATCATCACCGAACAAGCGCGCCCTCCTCACGCTTTTCTCGAATGCCGGTTCGGGAATGGCGGGATCTCGTCGAAATCACGTTCTGAATCCGTCACCCGTACCGTCGTCCACCTGCCGCTCCGCCCGCCCGCAAGGTCCGTTTCGGTCGATGTCGGTGCGAACCTCTAATCTTGTCCTCCGTGACCGTCATCGCAGACCCGCTCACCGAGCCCGGCCTCCGCCCGCCCGCCGGCCCGGCCGCCGCGCGCCCCGCGCCCGGCCCCGCCGCCGACGAGGGCCTGGCCCGCCGGCTCAAGGCGCTGGCCTGCACCGCCCCGCTGCACGACCTGGACAACCGCAAGGTCAACCTGGCCGGCGAGTACGGCGGCTACGCGATGGCCGAGGTCGGCCTCGCCGCGATCGACCTGGTCACCCTGAACATGGACTTCGACACCGGGGCCGACCGCGACATAGTGCTCGCCCGCCTGCTGCCCCGGGTCGCCGTCCAGGCCACCGGCCGCCCCGCCGCCGAGCACGAGCGGGTCGCCCGCTGGGTGCTGGAGTCGCTGATCAACGTCGGCAGCGTGGACCGCGGCTTCCGCGCCGTCTACGGCACCTTCGGCGCGGACGGCGAGTACGTCCGCCGGGACTACGACTTCAAGCTGATCGAGGAGGTCCCCGGCCCGGACGGCGGCGTCTACCTGCGCACCACCGACGAGGCGGTCAACGTCCTGGTCGGCGCGCTCGACACCGACGTCACCTCGGCCCAGATCGCCGCCGAGGTCAAGCTGGAGGTGCTGATCCGCCGCGGCCGCCTGGCCGACGCCCAGCTCGCCGCCGAGCAGGCCCGCTACCGCACCGTCCAGTACGCCGAGACGCTGCGCCGCGCCCTGGACGCCACCCGCCGCAACGTCCGCGCCGTCGACTGGATGCGCGCCGTCCCCGACCTCATCGCGGAGGCGCTGGACCACATCGCGGACCGCTACCGGCACGAGAACGCGATTCTCACCAACATCCGCAAGGCCCGCGACGAGGCCGAGGACCCGGAGCACAAGCGCCGCGCCGCCGAGCTGGTCGACATCGTCAAGGACTGCATCCGCCGCCACACCCAGCTCCAGACCCGCCTGCTGGAGGCCGGCCCGCTGTTCCGCGCCGAGCAGGACCGGCAGGCCTTCGCCACCCCCGGCGCCCGCAGCGGCATCGACCTCTACGGGCAGCTGCTCGCCCCCGTGCTGCGGCTGCCGGTGGAGCAGGCCGTCCGCCCCACCGGCGCCTTCTTCGCCCGTGGCGCCGGTCTGCGCACCCCGGTCTCGGTCCGGGTCTCCGATCTGGTCGACCTGCTGCTCACCCCGCCGGTCGAACGCGAGCACCTCGGCGCCGAGCTGCCCGACCCCGACCTGGTCGCCACCCCGGACGACAGCCGGTTCTCCGAGGCCCAGCTGGAGTCCGCGATGGTCCTGCTCGACCTGCCCCCGGACGCCCCCCGCCGGCTCTCCGGCCTGCTCGCCGACGCCCGCAAGCAGGACCCGGACCTGCCGTACCTGCTGGCCCTGCTCGCCGTGCACGCCGCCAGCCCGCCGGTCGGCACCGCCTACCGCCAGGGCGAGGAGCGGCTGCTGTTCGCCGTGGACGACGGCACCCCGCTGCACGACCCGGAGTTCGGCGGCGCCGACCTGATCGTCGGCAGCGCCCTGCTCGACGCGGTCGGCATGGCCGCCGACCGCAAGGACGCCGGCTGACCGGCCGGGAGGCACACCTTGCCGGGACCAACCTTGACGAACCGTAACCACCGCGCCACCCCCGAGGAGCACCGCCCGTGACGACCCACCACGACACGTCCTGGGCGACCGAGAGCGAACCCGCGGCCCCCGCGCCGATCACCCCGGCCGACGTCGCGGACGCCGCCCGGCTGGTCTCCTTCGGCCTCCAGGCCAAGCTGCTGCCCGCCCGGGACGCCGAGTACGCCGACCTGGTGCGCCGCCACCGCGAGGACCCGCCGTTCGCCCGGCTCGCCGACGCCGTCGCCACCGGCATGGGCCTGGTCGTCCTGGAGGTCTCCCCGCGGGCCGGCATGGCCGTGGCCGCCGCCGAGGACTCGCTGTTCGCCGTCCGGATGGGCGACTACTCGCGCCGCGCCGCCTCCGAGTCCACCGACCGCTTCCTACACGGCCTGGCCCACCTGGCCGTCGCCGCGATGGCCTTCCCCCGCCCCGAGGACCTCGCCGACGACGGCTACCTCGGCCGGATCACCGTCAACGGCGTCGACTCCTTCGTGCGCCAGGCCTGCCGCCGCCTGGAGGAGCAGGCCGACGCCGAGGGCGCCAACACCGACCCGGCCTCCGACGCCCCCGGCCTGGAGGCGGCCTGGCGGGTCTGGGCCCGGCGCACCGCCACCGGCGCCACCAAGGACGCCCGCCGGCTCTCCGGCTCCACCATCGGCATCGTCGCCAAGGCCGTGCTGTTCCTGGTCGACTCCGGCTTCCTCCAGAAGGTCTCCGACGACTCCGGCGGCACCTACCGCACCACCGCCCGCTACCAGCTCCAGGTGCGCGACCTGGCGGGCAGCGCGGCCATGGCCGAACTGCTCGACCTCGGCATCGTCCCGGTCTCCGACGGCACCGCCAGCCTGCTGCCGCCGGACACCGGCGACGAACTGGTCGCCGACGCTGGCCTGCCGTTCCACTCGCTCTGAACCCCGGCCCCGGCCCACCCGCCCCGAACCGGCCCGCCGCCCACCCCTCACGCCACGCAAGCCACGGAGAACCGCCGCACATGTACGAGCTCAACCGGGTCCGCCTCTACTCGATCGGACCGGCCGGCGCCCGCTACGCCGACACGGTGCTCGACCTGCGCGGCGTCGGCGAGCCGGTCGCCGACCCGGCCCCGCAGCAGATCGGCCTGTTCGGCGAGGACACCGACGGCCCGGTCCGCCGCCCCGCCCCCGCCGGCGTGCTCTTCCTGGAGAACGGCGGCGGCAAGTCGGTCCTGCTCAAGCTGATCTTCTCGGTCATGCTCCCCGGCCACCGCAACACCCTCGGCGGCGCCAGCTCCGGCGTGCTGCGCAAGTTCCTGCTCGCCGACGACTGCGGCCACGTCGCCCTGGAGTGGCAGCACACCGTCACGGGCGAGCTGATCGTGGTCGGCAAGGTCAGCGAGTGGCGCGGCCGCCAGGTCTCCTCCGACCCGCGCAAGTTCGCCGAGACCTGGTACTCCTTCCGCCCCGGCGCCGGCCTGACCCTCGACTCGCTGCCGGTCGCCGAACGGGTCAGCCTGGCCGGCGACCAGAAGGCCCGCGGCCGCCGCCGCACCATGAAGGGCTTCCGCGACGCCCTCACCGAGGCGGGCAAGGCCCACCCCCACCTCGACCTGGTCTTCGAGGACGGCCACGACCGCTGGACCGAGCACCTCGGCGAACTCGGCCTCGACCCCGAACTCTTCCGCTACCAGCGCGAGATGAACGCCGACGAGGGCGAGGCGGCCGGCCTCTTCGCGGTCAAGCACGACAGCGACTTCACCGACCTCCTGCTGCGCGCCGTCACCGACACCCGGGACACCGACGGCCTCGCCGACCTCGTGCACGGCTTCGCCGCCAAGCTCGGCCGCCGCGCCGAACTCACCGCCGAACGCGACTTCACCGCCGGCTCGCTGGACCTGCTGGAGCGCATCGCCGAGACCACCACCGCCCGCGAGACCGTCCGCGAGGCCCACCGCACCGCCGAACGCCGAACCCGCCGCCTCGCCCACGCCCTCGCCTCCCGCGCCACCGCCGAACGCGACCGCGCCCAGGACCTCGCCATCGAGGTCGCCGCCGCCGCGAGCGCCGTCACCGCCGCCGAGGCCGACCGCACCCGGCACAGCCTGATCACCGACGAACTCACCCACCGGCACGCCACGTTGGGCCTCACCGCGGCCACCGCCGAGGCCGCCGCGCTGCGCCGCGAACTCATCGACGCCCGCACCCTGCACTCCGCCTGGCAGGCCGCCGAGGCGGTGCTGCGCCAGCGCGCCGCCGCCGACCGGGTCACCCGGGTCGCCGCCGCCATCCGCGAGGCCGAGCTGGACGCCGCCCCCGCGCTCGCCGCCCGCGCCCGCGCCGCGACCGCCCTGGCCCGCGCCCTGGAGGCCGCCGCCGCGGCCGCCGAGTCCCGCGCCGACACCGAGGAGGAGCGCGCGGGCGAACTCCAGGAGGACGGCGGCAAGGCGCAGTCCGACGCCACCGAGGCCGCCACCGCCGCCCAGAAGGCCCGCAGCGAGGCCGAGCACCTGCGCCAGCGCCTCGCCGAGGTCGAGCAGGAGACCGAGGCCGCCGTCTCGGCCGGCTTCATCGACGCCGACGGCGACGTGGACCCGGCCCGCGCCGCGCTGCACGCCGCCGACGTCGAGAAGGCCGCCGCCGCCGCGCTCGCCCAGGCGCGTACCGCCGCCGAGTCCGCCGCCGCCCGGCTGCGCGAGTCCGCCGCCGCGACCTCGCGCGCCGAACTCGCCGCCGAGCGGGCGGGCGACGCCCGCAAGGACGCCGCCCGCTCCCTCGCCGCGGAGCAGCGCACCGCCGCCCTGCTCGCCACCGAGGAGCGCCTCGCCGACCTGCTCTCCCTCACGCCCTACCAGGAGGGCGCCGAGGAGGACGCCGGCTTCCTCACCCCCGCCGTGCTCGACCGCAACGCCGAGTACCTGCGCGAACTCCTCGACGAGTCCATCGCCACCGCCGAACGCACCCTGTTCGACCTCCGCACGGCCGCGGCCGACGACTCCCGCATCCTCGCCGCCCTCGGCGACGGCGGTCTGCTGCCGCCCGGCCCGGACGTGCTCGCCACCGTCGAGTACCTCGCCGAGCACGGCATCCCGGCCCTTCCCGGCTGGCGCTACCTCGCCCAGTCCGTGGACCCGGCCGACCACGACGCGATCCTCGCCGCCCGCCCCGAACTGGTCGACGGCGTGGTCGTCACCGACCCGTCCTCGCTGGAACGCGCCCGCGAGGCCCTGCAGGCCGCCGCCCTGCTGCCGCGCTCCACCGTCGCCGTCGGCGCCGCCGCCTCGCTGATCGCCCCGATCACCGACGAGCCCGCCTTCTTCCTCGTCCCGCCGAACCCGGCCATGCACGACGAGTCCGCCGCCGACGGCGAGCGCCGCGAACTGCGCGCCCGGGCGAGCGCCCGCGAGGAGCACATCCGCGAACTGGCCGGCCGCCTCGGCGCCGACCGCGCCCTCGCCGCCCGCCTCGCCTCCTGGCACGCCAGCTGCCCGCCCGGCACCCTCGCCGAATTCGCCGCCGCCGCCGAGGCCGCCCGCGAGCACGCCGAGCAGGCCGCCGCCGCCCTGGCCACCCTGCGCGCCGACCACGACGAGGCCGAGACCGACCACGCCGCGGCCGCCTCCGTCCACGAGGAGCACCGCGAGGCCGCCCAGCGCGCCCGCCGCCGTGCCGACGCCCTCTCCGGCCTCGCCTTCCGGCTGCGCGAGCGCGGCAACTGGTCCCGCCGCCAGCGCGAACTCGCCGAGGACGCCGCCGAGTGCGACCGCCGCCAGGTGCTGTGCGCCGAGCGCGCCCGCACCTGCGACGAGGACCGCCGCGCCGCCCAGCGCGCCGCCGACGACGCCCGCCGCACGGCCCGCGCGCTGCGCGCCGAGCGCGCCGAGATCCCCGCCGCCGAGCAGTCCGACGAGCCCGTCGAGACCGCCCCCGCCGCGCTGCCCGCACTGCGCGAGGCCTACCGCGCCGCCTCCCAGCTGTACGAGAAGGTCGGCGTCGGCGCCGACCTGCGCGCCGAACAGGCCCGGGCCGAGGGCGACGAGGCCGCCGCCGCGACCGAACTCGACCGCCTCACCAACAAGGTGCGCACCCGCGCCGAGGAGCTCCTCGGCAGCCCCGACGGCGCCGACGGCCCGGCCCGCCAGGCCGCCGCCGCCCGCGCCGAGGAGCTGGTCGCCACCATCGAGGCCCGCTCCGCCGCCGCCAGCGAGCAGCTCGGCCGGCTGCGCGGCGAGGCCGAGCGCTCCGCCCCCGCCGACGGCGAGGCGCACACCGAGCTGCCCGAGGACCTCGTCCCCACCGATCCGGAGCACGCCCAGGTCCTGCTGCGCACCGCCACCAGCCGACTCGCCGAGCGCCGCGAGGCCCTGGACGCCGCCCGCACCGCCCACGCCGACCTCCAGCGCACCTTCGACAGCGCCCAGGCCTCGGCCGCCGACTTCGACGAGTTGGCCGGCCAGCTGCGCGACGGCCTGCGCGACCACCAGGAGGACCCGGAGGACCCGGTCGAGCCGTACCTGGGCTCGCTGGCCGACGCCCGCACCGGCGCCACCGAGGCCCGCCGCTCGCTGCGCACCGCCGCCGGCGAGCTGTCCTCCTCCGAACTCGCCGTCCGCGACGCCGCCGACGCCCTGGTCCGGCACGCCAACGCGGCCCGCTACGAGGCCGTCCGCACCCCCGCCCGCCAGCAGATCCGGGAACTGCCCGCCTCCGCGCTGCCCGAGCACGCCGCCGCCTGGGCCGCGGCCTTCGCGCCCCGGCTGCGGGTGCTCACCGACGAGCTGGCCCAGCTGGAGAAGAACCGCGGCTCGATCGTGGACCGGCTGCGCGGCCTGGTCGAGTCCTCGCTCACCACGCTGCGCGCCGCCCAGCGGCTGTCCCGGCTGCCCGAGGGCCTGGGGGAGTGGTCCGGCCAGGAGTTCCTCCGGATCCGCTTCGAGGACCCGGACCACGCCACCCTGGTCGAGCGCCTGGGCGAGGTCATCGACGAGGCCACCCGCGCCGCCGTGAAGAAGAACAGCGACCTGCGCCGCGACGGCATGTCCCTGCTGCTGCGCGGGGTCGCCGCCGCGATCGGCCCCAAGGGCGTCAGCGTCGAGATCCTCAAGCCCGACGCGGTGCTGCGGGCCGAGCGGGTCGGTGTCGGCCAGATGTCCGACGTCTTCTCCGGCGGCCAGCTGCTCACCGCGGCCATCGCGCTGTACTGCACGATGGCGGCGCTGCGCGCCAACGACCGCGGCCAGTCCCAGCTGCGGCACGCCGGCACGCTGTTCCTGGACAACCCGATCGGCCGCGCCAACGCGACCTACCTGCTGGAGCTCCAGCGGGCCGTGGCCGACGCGCTCGGCGTCCAGCTGATCTACACCACCGGCCTGTTCGACACCACGGCGCTCGCCGAGTTCCCGCTGGTGATCCGCCTGCGCAACGACGCCGACCTGCGCGCGGGCCTCAAGTACATCTCGGTCGAGGAGCACCTGCGCCCGGGCCTGCCGGCCGCGCCGGACCCGGACGGCCCGACCATCCACGGCGAGATCACCGCCACCCGGATGTTCAAGCGCCCCGCGGAGGTTCCGGCGCAGGCGTGAGCGGGCCCGTTCGGCCGGGAGAGGTTCCGGTTCGACCGTGAACTGACTAGCGTGATGTCCATGCTGACGATCGCGCACCTCAGTGACATCCACCTCGGCCAGGTCCACCGCCGGGACGGCGGCAAGCGCGCCCGGCGGCGGGCCGAGCAGGTGATGGCGTACCTCGACGCCCTGCCCGGCCCGCTGGACGCGGTGCTGGTCACCGGCGACCTCGCCGACCACGGCCTGCCCGAGGAGTACCGGGAGATCGCCGAGGTGCTGGCCTCCCGGCACCCGGTGCTCATCTGCCCCGGCAACCACGACTCCAGGGCGCCGTACCGGGAGGTGCTGCTCGGCGAGGCACCGGGGGAGGGGCCGATCAATCGCCTGCACCAACTGCCGGGCGCCGACGTGCTGATGCTCGACTCCTCGATACCCGGGCAGGACGACGGCCTGCTGGACGAGCGGACGCTGGACTGGCTGGACGCCGAACTGGCTTCCGGCCGCGGCGAGTTGCCCGCGCTGGTGGCCTTCCATCACCCGCCGGTGGAGCTGCACCTGCCGTACGTCGACCCGATCCGCCAGTTCGGCGAGGCGCGGCTGGCGACGGTGCTGAGCCGGCACCCCCGGGTGGCCGCCCTGTTCTGCGGCCACGCGCACACCTCCGCGGCCACCACGTTCGCCGGTCTGCCGCTGCTGATCGCGCCCGGCGTGGCCTCCACCGTCACGCTGCCGTTCGAGGGCGGGCGCGGCATCTCCTTCGACCACCCGCCGATGGTGGCCTTCCACGTCCTGGACGGGGACCGCCGGCTCACCACCCACTACCGGGCGCTGCCGGTGCGGGACTGACCGATCGGCCCGGCGCTACGGGTGGTTGGGCTGCACCCGGGCCTGGCGCGGCGGCTGTTGCGGCGCCTGGCGCGGTGGTTGGTACGGCTGCTGCCCGGGCCCGTACGGCTGCGGTGGCTGCTGCTGCGGCTGGGGCTGGGGCGATTCGTACGGCTGCCGGTAGACCGAGGACGGGCCGGGCCGGGGGAACGGCCGCGCGGCCGGCGGCTCGGAGGGCCCCCGGTCGCCCGCCGTCGGGTGCGTGGCGCCCGGCGTCCGCATCCGCTGGGCCGCGACCTGGCGGGAGATCAGGATCTCCAGCAGGCACCACATGGTGCCGAACACCCCGAGCCCCATGGCCAGCAGCGCCGGTGTCAGCAGCCAACTGCCCGCGTACGAGGCCAGGGTGGCCACCACGACGCCCACCAGGGTGAAGGACAGGCAGAGCACCGCCCGGACTGCGGCGGCGCGCACCTCGTCGGGCAGGCGGCGGCGACGGCGGCGTGGCACGGACATCGAGCGACCCCCAGGCGCGTGGCGCGTGTTCTGTGAAGCATACGGAACGGGTGCACACGAAACGCGCCCCTCGCCTCACTCTGCCCCGCCGAACCAGGACTATGCGTCCGAAACCGCCGAACTGCCTTCAAATCGTGTCAACCGGGCCGTCCCGGCAGGCCCGGCGCCGTCCGGCGGCCCGGTTCAGTCCAGCTGGACGTTGAGCTCCTCCAGTGCGCCGGTCACGATCGTCCGCATCGCCCGCTCGGCGTGGACGGCGTCCTCGGCGCAGATCGCCTCCGCGACCTCGCGGTGCAGGCGGATCGCGTACGGCTCCGGCTGATGGGGCATCAGATGGTACTCGGTCCGGCCGGTGAGCACCGCCGCGACGCTGTCCCCGAGGTGGGCGAACATCTCGTTGCCGGAGGCACGCAGCACCAGGGAGTGGAAGGCGATGTCGTGCCTGAGGAAGGCGTTCAGGTCGGCGGCCCGTGCGGTGACCGTCAGGTCCACGGCCAGTGAGCTGAGTTCGCGCCGGTCGTCGTCGCTCGCGTGGGTGGCGGCGAGCGCGGCCGCGGCCGGTTCGACGGCCACGCGCAGCGAGCCGAGCGAGCGCAGCTGGGCCGGGCGGTCCGCGCCGGCCAGGCGCCAGCGGATCACCATCGGGTCGAAGACGTCCCAGAGCGACTTCGGCTGCACGGTGATCCCGACCCGTCGCCGGGACGCCACCATCCGCATCCCCTCCAGGACGCGCACCGCCTCCCGGACGACCGTCCGGGACACCCCGAACCGGCCCTCCAGTTCCTCTCCGCGCAGTACCGCCCCCTCGGGGATCTCCCCCGACGCGATCGCCGGCCCGAGCTCGGCAAGCAGCCGCCCGGGCAGCCCCTGGATCTCCATCCGCCCAGCCTAGACGCCCGCTCCGTGGGCCTTCACCTCGCCCTGCGACCCAGGCCACATCGCAAAAGTATGACGATTTGGTTTCCGTCACTTGAATACGTCATATCTTTGAGGCGATAGTGGCGGCCAGGCAACGAAGGAGCACCACCCCATGGCTCTCAGCGTCGAGAACCACGACCTCCCGCAGGCCCCCCTCACCGTCGTGGTGATGGGCGTCTCGGGCGTCGGCAAGACCACCCTGGCCCGCCTGCTGGCGGACCGTCTCGCCCTCCCCTTCGCCGAGGCGGACGAGTTCCACCCCGCGGCCAACATCGCCAAGATGTCCGCCGGCATCCCGCTGGACGACCAGGACCGCGCCCCCTGGCTGCGCGCCGTCGGCGCCTGGCTCAAGGAGCGGACCGAGGCCGGTACCGGCGGTGTGGTCACCTGCTCGGCGCTGAAGCACCGCTATCGCGACACCCTGCGCGCGGCCTGCCCGGGCGCCTTCTTCCTGCACCTCAGCGGTGGCCACGAGCTGGTCGAGGACCGGCTCAGCCACCGCACCGGCCACTTCATGCCGTCCTCGCTGCTCGACTCGCAGTACGCCGCCCTGGAACCGCTGGCGGCGGACGAGCGCGGCGGCGTCCTGGACGTCGGCCCGTCCCCCGAAGAACTCGTCGAGATGGCCGTGGCGCTGCTGCGGCCCGTCAATGGAGACCTCGCGTGAGCATTGCCCCCACTCTGCTGGCGGCCGCCCCACCGGCCCTGCCGCACACCAGCAGCGACTCCCAGCTGCTGATCGCGGTGCTGCTCAGTATCGGTGCGATCGTCGTACTGATCACCAAGCTGAAGCTGCACCCGTTCCTCGCCCTCACGCTCGGCTCCGGTCTGCTGGCCGCCGTCGCGGGTGCCCCCTTCGACAAGCTGCTGAGCAGCTTCTCCACGGGCTTCGGATCCACCGTCGCCAGCGTCGGCCTGCTGATCGGCCTCGGCGCGATGCTCGGCAAGCTGCTCGCCGACTCCGGCGGCGCCAACATCATCGCGGACACCGTCCTCTCCCGGACCGGCAACAAGGCGCTGCCCTGGGCGATGGCGCTGATCGCGGCCGTGCTCGGCCTGCCGCTGTTCTTCGAGGTCGGGGTCGTCCTGCTGATCCCGATCGTGCTGCTGGTCGCCCGCCGCGGCAACGTACCGCTGATGCGGATCGGCATCCCGGCGCTGGCCGGCCTGTCGGTGCTGCACGGCCTGGTGCCCCCGCACCCGGGCCCGCTGGTCGCGGTCGACGCGCTGAAGGCCGACCTCGGCATCACCCTGGCGCTCGGTCTGCTGATCGCCGTCCCGACCCTGATCATCGCGGGCCCGCTGTTCGCGCGGCTGGCCGAGCGCTGGGTCGGCCCGCTGGAGATCCCGGCGGCCACCGCCCCCGAGGAGACGGCCAAGCACGACCGCACCCCGTCCTTCGCCGCGGTGCTGGCCACCATCCTGCTGCCCGTCGTGCTGATGCTCGGCAAGGCCCTGGCCGACGTCGTGATCGACGACCCGAAGGCGCTGGTCCAGCGGGTGTTCGACTTCATAGGCTCCCCGCTGATCGCCCTGCTCGCCGCGACCCTGCTCGGCATGGTGACCCTCGGCAGGGCGGCCGGCTTCGACAAGGCCCGGATCTCCGACACCGTCGGCAAGTCGCTCGGCCCCATCGCCGGCATCGTGTTCATCGTCGGCGCGGGCGGCGGCTTCAAGCAGACCCTGATCGACGTGGGCGTCGGCAACGCGGTCAGCGAGTGGTCCGGCAAGTGGCACATCTCGGCGCTGCTGCTCGGCTGGCTGATCGCCGTGCTGATCCGGCTGGCCACCGGCTCGGCGACGGTCGCCACGATCACCGCCGCCGGCATCGTCTCCCCGCTGGCCGCGAACATGTCCTCGACCCACGCGGCCCTGCTGGTGCTCGCGATCGGCGCCGGCTCGCTGTTCTTCTCGCACGTCAACGACGCCGGCTTCTGGCTGGTGAAGGAGTACTTCGGGATGAGCGTCGGGCAGACGCTGAAGTCCTGGTCGGTGATGGAGACGGTGATCTCGGTGGTCGCCATCGCCCTGATCCTGCCGCTCAGCCTGATCATCTAGCGCGCGAAGCGACGACCGCCGAGGGGCGGCACCCGTGACCGTACGGGTGCCGCCCCTCGGCGTTTCCTCAGTCCGACCCGTCCAGCAGCCCCGACAGCACCGCCGCCGTCGCCGTCAGCAGGTCCTCCGCGACCGCGCCGCCCGCCGCCGTCCGGGCCAGCAGTCCCTCCCGCGCCGCCAGGACCACCGTCGCGGCCTGGTCGGCGCTCGCGCCCGGGGGCACCAGCTCCGGCAGCGCCCGCTCCAGGACCTCGGCCAGCGCCCGCGCGACCGCCCGGTCGTGCGCGGCGACCTGTTCGGCCAGTGCCGCCGTCCGGGCCGCGACCAGCCGGAACTCCAGGAACAGCAGGATCCACCCGGACTCCGTCGGCTCGACCCGCAGTAGCGCCTCGACCAGCCGCTGCGCCCGCTCCCGGGGCGCCAGCGCCTCGCAGGCGGCGGCCAGTTCGGCCAGTTCGGCCATCCGCCGAGCGGCCTGGTCGTCGAAGAGCGCCAGCAGCAGCTCCTCCTTGCCGCCGAAGTTCGAGTAGAAGGCGCCGCGGGTGTAGCCGGCGGCGGCGCAGACGTCCTCGATGCTCGTCCGGGCGAAGCCGACGGAGAGGAACAGCTCGCGCGCGGCGGCGAGCAGCCGGGCCCGGGTGTGGATGCGGCGTCTGGGTGGTCGGGGGGCGGTATCGGCGGGGGGCGGGTTCACAGCAGCACGATACATGGTGTATTCAGTACGAGTCGTATTCAATACAAGCCGTACTGAAACGAGGGCCATCATCGTGAGCGAGCGAAGCGAACGAACCGCCAAGAAGTGCGCGTGGGCGAGTGCCCCCGCCGAGCGCGGCGAGGTGGGCGCATGAGCCGCCTGCTGATCACCAACGCCCACCTGCTTCACCCCGAGGACGGCACCCGCACCGACCTCGGCTGGCTGGAGACCGCCGACGGCCGGATCGCCGCCACCGGCACCGGCCGCCCGCCCGCCGCCGCCGAGGACGTCCGGGTCCTCGACGCGGCCGGCGGCACCGTCCTGCCCGGCCTGATCGACGCCCACGTCCACCTGCTGGTCACCTCGCTCGACCTGCACGACTTCACCAACTGGACCCCCGGCTACGCCACCGTGCGCGCCCTCGCCGAGGCCGAGCGCATGCTGCGCCGCGGCTTCACCACCGTCCGCGACGTCGGCGGCGCCGACCACGGGATGGCCCGGGCCCTCGCGGAGGGCCTGGTCCCCGGCCCGCGGCTGCTGCACGGCGGCAAGGCGCTCTCCCAGACCGGCGGCCACGGCGACCTGCGCCCGCTCGGCGACGACGCCCTGCCCTGCTGCGAGTCCCGCCCGCACTTCGGCCGGATCGCCGACGGCGTGGACGCGGTGCGGACCGCCGCCCGGGACGAGTTCCGCAAGGGCGCCCGCCACCTCAAGGTGCTGCTCTCCGGCGGCGTCGCCTCCCCGCACGACGAGATCGGCGCCGTCCAGTACAGCGAGGAGGAGATCCGCGCGGCCGTCGAGGAGGCCGAGAACCACAACCGGTACGTCACCGTGCACGCCTACCACCCGCGGGCGATCGACCGCGCCCTGCGGGCCGGCGTGCGCTGCGTCGAGCACGGGAACCTGCTGGACGACGGCACGGTCGCCCTGCTGCTGGAGAAGGACGCCTTCCTGGTGCCCACCCTGGTCGCCTACGAGCAGACCGCCCGGGCCGGCGCCGCCTCCGGCCTGCCGCCCGCCTCCCTGGGCAAGCTCGCCGAGGTCCGCGACCGGGGCCTGGAGGCGCTGGAGCGCGCCCACCGCGCGGGCGCCAACCTCGTCTACGGCAGCGACCTGCTCGGCCCGCTGCACCCGGCCCAGCTGGAGGAGTTCACCCTGCGCGCCCAGGTCCAGCCGGTCGCGGACGTGCTGCGCTCGGCGACCACCACGGCGGCCCGGCTGCTCGGCCTGGCGGGGGAGATCGGCACCCTCGCCCCGGGCGCCCACGCCGACCTGCTCGTCCTGGACGGCGACCCGCTCGCCGACCTCGCCGTGCTCACCCGCCCCGACCTCCACCCGAAGCGGGTGGTCAAGGCCGGCGTCCCGGTCTGACGGCGAAACGGCGGGCGGGCGCCCGGGGAAACCCCGGACGCCCGCCCGCCGTGAATGCCTCGACCTGCTTGGCGAGGCTGTGCCTACTTGTTTCCGCGCTTCGCGAGGCTGTGCCTACTTGTTTCCGCGCTTCGCGAGGCTGTGCCTACTTGTTTCCGCGCTTCGCGAGGAAGGCCTCGACCTCGGCCTTGATCTCCGGCGTGTCCAGCCCGCGCACCGTCATCGTGGTGCGGCGGCGCAGCACGTCGTCCGAGGTGTACGCCCACTCGTTGTCCGCCGCGTACGCGACCTGCGCCCAGACGTCCGGACCGTCCTCGTGGATCGGCCGGCCGAGCTCCGGGTTCTCGTCGATCATGCGGGCGATGTCGAAGGACAGCGTGCCGTAGTGGCTGGCCAGGTGCTTGGCCACCAGCGGCTCCATCCGCGAGCCCGGCTCACGGTCGATCAGCAGGCGGTGCGCCACCGCGTTCGGCGCGCCGACGCCCGGCAGCGGGACGGTCGGGGCGATCGGGGACATGTCCTCGCCGAGGCTGGTGCCGGGCACGTGGGCCAGCTTCTCCAGGACGGCGCGGCCGATGTGCCGGTAGGTGGTCCACTTGCCGCCGGAGACCGACAGCATGCCGCCGCGGCCCTCGGTGACGACGGTCTCGCGCTTGGCGGCGGCGGTGTCGCCCGGGCCGCCCGGCAGCACCCGCAGGCCGGCGAAGGAGTAGGTGATCAGGTCGCGGTCGAGGTGCTCGTCGCGGATCGCGTGCGCGGCCTCGCCCATGATCTGGTCGATGTCCGCCTCGGTGGCCCGGACGTCCTTCGGGTCGCCGGTGTACTCCTCGTCGGTGGTGCCGAGGAGGACGTGGTCCTCCCACGGGATGGCGAAGGAGACGCGGTACTTGTCGATCGGGATGGTCAGCGCGGCGCGCCACGGCGAGCGGCGCTTGACGACCACGTGGGCGCCCTTGGAGAGACGGATCGACGGCGCGGCGCCGGCGTCCTCCATCGTGCGCAGGTGGTCCACCCACGGGCCGGTGGCGTTCAGCACCAGGCGGGCGTCGATGCCGAACTCGCTGCCGTCCAGGCGGTCGCGCAGGTCGGCGCCGGTGACCCGGCCGCCGGTGAAGCGCAGGCCGGTGACCTCGGCGTGGTTGAGCACCACGGCGCCGGCGTCGACGGCGGCGCGCACGGTCATCACGGCGACGCGCGAGTCGTTCATCTGGTGGTCGCCGTAGACGGCCACCGAGCGCAGGCCCTCGGTGCGCAGCGCGGGCACCTGCTGGGCGGCGTGGGCGGCGGTGGAGACCCGGCCCATGCCGTCGCGGAAGGCGGACAGCGCGGAGTACAGGAAGACGCCGGCGCCGAGCTTGGCTGCGCCGTGCGGGCCGCCCTTGTAGACCGGCACGAAGAAGGTCAGCGGGTTGACCAGGTGCGGGGCCACGTCGGTGGAGAGCGCGCGGCGCTCCTTGTGGTTCTCCGCGACCAGCTTGACCGCGCCGGTCTGCAGGTAGCGCAGACCGCCGTGGACGAGCTTGGAGGAGGCACTGGAGGTGGCGCCGGCGAAGTCGCCGGCGTCGACCATGGCGACCTTGAGGCCGGCCTGGGACGCGGTCCAGGCGACGGCCGTGCCGAGGATGCCGCCCCCGATCACCAGCAGGTCGTAGGTGGCCTTGCCGAGCAGCTCGCGGGTCTCGGCGCGGGAGGCGGTGTGGCCGGCGGTGCGCTCGGCGCCCAGGGTCGGAATGGTTGCCATGGTGGTTGTGTACGGCGCGCGCGGGTCGGGCGGCGCCGTTACTCCTCTCGTGTGCGGTGCGGCCTCTGCGGGAGAGGCCGGTCGGCCCGGTGCGGCGGGCCGGTTGAACCCGGTGACACCCGCTGCCGGAACAGCGGGCGGCCGGTCGGGGCGCGGGGCCCCGACCGGCTTGTCGGTCAGTTGTTCTCTTCCTCCTCCACCCAGCCCATGGTGCGCTCCACGGCCTTGAGCCACTTCTTGTACTCACGCTCCCGGGTGGCCTCGTCCATGCGCGGGGTCCACTCGGCGGCGCGGTGCCAGTTGGCCCGCAGGGTGTCGAGGTCGTTCCAGAAGCCGACGGCGAGTCCGGCCGCGTAGGCGGCGCCGAGGGCGGTGGTCTCGGCCACGTACGGGCGCTCGACCGGGGCGTCCAGGACGTCGGCGATGTTCTGCATGAGCAGGTTGTTGCTGGTCATGCCGCCGTCGACCTTGAGGGCGGTGAGCTCGACCCCGGAGTCCTTCTGCATGGCGTCGACGACCTCGCGGGTCTGCCAGGCGGTGGCCTCCAGGACGGCCCGGGCCAGGTGGCCCTTGGTGACGTACCGGGTCAGACCGGCGATCACACCGCGGGCGTCGGAGCGCCAGTACGGGGCGAACAGGCCGGAGAAGGCCGGGACGAAGTAGGCGCCGCCGTTGTCCTCGACGGTGTTGGCGAGGGTCTCGATCTCGGCGGCGGTGGAGATGATGCCGAGCTGGTCGCGCAGCCACTGGACGAGCGAGCCGGTGACGGCGATCGAGCCTTCCAGGGCGTACACCGGGGCCTGGTCGCCGATCCGGTAGCCGACGGTGGTCAGCAGGCCGTGGTACGAGTTGACGATCTTCTCGCCGGTGTTCAGCAGCAGGAAGGTGCCGGTGCCGTAGGTGGACTTGGCCTCGCCCTCGTCGAAGCAGGTCTGGCCGAACAGCGCGGCCTGCTGGTCGCCGAGCGCGGAGGCGACCGGGACGCCGGCCAGGTCGCCGACGGCCTCGCCGTAGACCTCGGCGGAGGAGCGGATCTCCGGCAGGACGGCCATCGGCACGCCCATCGAGTCGGCGATCTTCTCGTCCCACGCCAGCGTGTTCAGGTTCATCAGCATGGTGCGGCTGGCGTTGGTGACGTCGGTGACGTGCTTGCCGCCGTTGACACCGCCGGTGAGGTTCCAGATGACCCAGGTGTCCATGGTGCCGAACAGGATGTCGCCGGCCTCGGCGCGCTCGCGCAGGCCCTCGACGTTGTCCAGCAGCCAGCGGATCTTCGGGCCGGCGAAGTAGCTGGCCAGCGGGAGGCCGGTCTCGCGGCGGAAGCGGTCCTGGCCGACGTTGCGGCCGAGCTCGCGGCAGAGCGCCTCGGTGCGGGTGTCCTGCCACACCAGCGCGTTGTGCACCGGCTCACCGGTGTTCTTGTCCCACAGGACGGTGGTCTCGCGCTGGTTGGTGATGCCGATCGCGCGGATGTCGTCCTTGGTCAGGCCGGCCTTCTCCAGCGCGCCGCGGACGACGGACTGCACCCGGGTCCAGATCTCGGCGGCGTCGTGCTCGACGTAGCCGGGCTGGGGGAAGATCTGCCGGTGCTCCTGCTGGTCGACGGAGACGATCCGGCCGTCGGCGCCGAAGATGATGCAGCGGCTGGAGGTGGTGCCCTGGTCGATCGCGGCGATGTAGTTACCGGTGGAGGTCATGGGGAGGGTCCTCGGCTCGGGTTCGGG
>NZ_JBIVVI010000026.1:0-18560 GCF_044757675.1 Kitasatospora sp. NPDC091257 | reverse complement strand
GTGCGGAAGGAGGTGTGCCGGCCCCGGCGGGATCGCGAAAGCCGCGCGGAACCACGGGGAAGGGGTCCGCCGCAGCGGGACCGTCGCAAGGGGCGGAGAGCAGACCGGGAGCGGCCGCCGGGCGAACCGTCAGAGCGCGGCGAGCCGCCGGGTGCGGCGCACCATGCGCGCGATCGCGGTGCTGATGGCGGTGGCCGCCGCGCAGGAGACCACGAGGCTCAGCCAGGCGGTGTTGAACCAGTGGCTGTTCAGCCAGCCCAGCGTCACGATGTAGGCGGCCCAGACCAGCGCCGCCAGTGCCGACCAGTGCAGGAATCGGTGCGGATGGGCGGGGGAGTGGCCGATGGCCAGGTCGAGGACGGTCCGCCCGGCCGGGACGAACCGCGCGACCACCACCATCGCGGCGGCCGCCCCGTGGGGGCGTTCGATCAGGGCCTCCTGGACCCGGGCCACGCTGGCCGCCAGTTTGGGGCGCCGGGCGAGCCGGCGGTGCAGCACCGGGGCGCCGCGCCGGGCCAGGTTGAGCAGCAGCAGGTCGCCCAGGAAGGAGGCCACCGCCACGCCCAGCCCGAGCATCAGGGGCGCACCGTCGATCTGCGCGGTCTTGAGCACGGCCAGGATGACCAGCGTCCCGCTGGGGATGAACGGAAGGAGGGCGTCCCCGAGCACGGCGACGAGCGCCAGCGCGCAGATCCACGAGGATCCGGTCGCCGCCACGAAGTTCAAGGCCCTTTACTCCCTCCACGCCTCCCGAGGGAGCAGGTGGCTGCAGGGGTCAACGCTAGCGCCTCGACTTTTCATGCCATGAAGCACCCCGGTATGGCATGGGTCACGGTCGCTGATTCCGGCCGCGCCCCGGGGCGGGGAACCGCGCGTCCGGGCCGGTCCGAGGGCCGGGGCGCCCGGGTGGCGGACCGCCGCCGAAACCGAACGAGCCCCCGGGGCGGGGTGCCGCGCCGAGGGCTCGCAGTGATCGTCCGGTGCTGGTCCAGCCCGACGATCTTGCTGGTGGAGTGCGGATCCCGCTCCGGCGACCCGCTCCCGGCCCCAGCCTGCCGGACGCCGGCCCCCGGTCGCGAGTCCTGGCGCTGGCGACTTCCGGCGCTGGCGGGAAGTCGCCAGCCGTGTTCGCCCGCTGGCTCTGCGTCAGCCGAACGGTCGGTCGACTTCCGCGCGAAATGGCCGAAACCCGCTCGGACCGTGGCCGGACGACATTCCGGAGGCGGGAACAGCGAGGCCCCGGCCGTGGTTGACCCCCCTCGGCGACAGCGACCGGCGGGCCATCCGGGACCGCGCGGTCACCCACGACGGCCGGCCCGAGGACGGCGGCCAGAAGGGCGGACGGGATGACCACCGAGGACCACCAGGAGCACGGGACCGGGCCGGAGACCGGGCCGGAGACCGGGCCGGAGACCGGACCGGCGGCCGGCGCGGCGATCCGCGGCACCGCCCGCGGGACGGCGCCCGCGCCGCTCTCGATCCTCGACCTCGCCACCGTCGGCGTCGGCCACACGCCCGCCGAGGCCCTCGCCGCCACCACCGAACTGGCCCGCCGGGCCGAGCAGTGGGGCTACCACCGCTTCTGGGTGGCCGAGCACCACGGCATGCCCGGAGTGGCCAGCTCCACCCCGGCCGTCCTGCTCGCCCACCTCGGGGCCACCACCACGACGCTGCGGCTGGGCTCCGGCGGCGTCATGCTCCCCAACCACGCCCCGCTGGCCGTCGCCGAGCAGTTCGGCCTGCTGGAGGCCCTGCACCCGGGGCGGATCGACCTCGGACTCGGCCGCGCCCCCGGCACCGACCCGGCCACCGCCCGGGCGCTGCGCCGCGGCCTCGCCGAAGGCGCGGACGACTTCCCGCAGCAGCTCGCCGAGCTGACCCACTTCCTCGACGGCGACTTCCCGGACGGCCACCCGTACGCCCGGCTGACCGCCGTCCCCCGGGGCGAGGGCCGACCGCCGGTCTGGCTGCTCGGCTCCTCCGGCTTCAGCGCCCAGCTGGCGGGCCGCCTCGGCCTCCCGTTCGCCTTCGCCCACCACTTCAGCAGCGCCAACACCATCCCGGCGCTGGACCTCTACCGTTCGTCCTTCCGCCCCTCCGCCGTGCTCGCCGAGCCGTACGCGCTGATCGGCGTGAGCGCGGTCGCCGCCGACGACGAGCCCTCGGCCCGGCGACTCGCCCGCTCTGCGGCCCTCGGCATGCTCCGCCTGCGGCGCGGCAACCCCGGCCCGATCCCCACCCCGGAGGAGGCCGAGGACTACCCGTACAGCCCGGTCGAGGCCGACTTCATCGACAGCTGGCTCGACAACGTCGTGCTCGGCGACCCGGGCCGGGTCGCCGACGGGCTGGAGACACTGCGCAAGCGGACCGGGGTGGACGAGCTGATGGTCACCTCGCACATCCACGGCCACGAGGCCCGGCTCCGCTCGTACGGCCTGATCGCCGAGGCCTACGGCCTGACGGCGGCGGCGTGACCTCGACGGCCTGACGGCACCTGGACCGTCGGCGCCCGGCGTGACCGGGCAGCGTGACCGGGCACCCGGACCGACGGCCCGCCGTCCGCCCCGCAGCGCCCGCCGGTCGCCCGCCCGTCCTGCGGCTACCGGCCGTTCAGGGCGGGGCGGCCCTCGCGGAGTATGGCCGCGACCAGCTCGGCCTCGCCGGGGCGGGCGAAGTACCAGCCCTGGGCGGTGTCGCAGCCGGTCAGCCGCAGGCGCTCGGCCTGGGCGGCGCTCTCGATGCCCTCGGCGGTGACGGTCAGGCCGAGGGTGTGGGCGAGCTGCACCATCGCGCCGACGATCTGCTCGTCCGCGTCGCTGCGCCGGGAGCGGAGCTCCGGGCGGCCCGGACGGTCCGTCGGGGCGGGCTCGCGGAAGCCCTCGATGAAGGTGCCGTCGAGCTTGAGCACGTGCACCGGCAGCCTGGAGAGGTAGGCCAGGTTGGAGTAGCCGGTGCCGAAGTCGTCGATCGCGATCCGCACACCCATGTCCGCGAGCGCCTGGAGGGCCTGGAGCGGGCGGCCGCCGGGGCCGAGCAGGGCGCTCTCGGTGATCTCCAGCTGGAGGAGCCGGGCCGGCAGGCCGGTGCGTTCGAGCGCCCGGGCGACGTCGGCGACGATGTCGGAGTCCCAGATCTGGCGGGCGGCCAGGTTGACGCTCACGAAGGTCTCGGTGTCGGGGAACTCGGTGAGCCACTGCCGGGCCTGCCGGCAGGACTCCTCCAGCACCCAGGTCCCGAGCGGCACGATCGCGCCGGTCTCCTCGGCGAGCGGGATGAAGCGGTCCGGGGAGAGCGTCCCGTAGCGGGGGTGACGCCAGCGGACCAGCGCCTCCGCGCCGTGCACCGCACCGTCGGCCAGGCCGACCAGTGGCTGGTACTCGATGGTGAACTCACGGCGCTCCAGGGCCGGGCGCAGTGCGGTGGCGAGCAGCTGCCGGGTGAGCTGGTGGGCGCCGCGGTCCGGGTCGTAGAGGGTCCAGCGGGCGCGGCCGTCGGCCTTGGACCAGTAGAGCGTGGCGTCGGCATCCTTGACCAGGTCGGTCGGGGTGGTCTCGTGCACGGACCGCTCGACCACGCCCACGCTGGCGGTGATCACCAGCCGGTGCCCGGAGACGTCGAAGGGACGTTCCAGCACCTCCAGGATCCGGGCGGCCAGCTCGGTCAGCTGCTCGCTGCCCAGGCTGTCGGTGACCAGGACGGCGAACTCGTCGCCGCCCATCCGGGCCACCAGGTGGGTGTCCCGCCCGTCGAACCCGCGCCGCAACCGGGTGGCGACGGCGATCAGCAGCTGGTCGCCGATGTGGTGGCCGAGCGCCTCGTTGATCGCCGCGAAGCCGTCGAGGTCCAGGTAGCAGACCCCCACCCGGCGTTCGTCCGCGGCCTCGGCCGGGCCCGGCCGGTCGTCCGGCGCGAGGCAGGCGGCGTCGAGCCGCTCGAAGAAGTAGGCCCGGTTGGGCAGCCGGGTCAGCGGGTCGTGCAGGGCCTGGTACTCCAGCCGGTCGCCGAGCCGCCGCTGCTCGGTGATGTCCTCCACCAGGGCGAGGGTGTAGAGCGGATCGCCGGCGCCGTCCCGGATCAGCGAGACGGTGACCTTGCTCCAGACGGTGTGGCCCTCGCGGTGCTTGAGCTGCTTCTCCACGCGGAACCGTTCCCGCTCCCCGTGGACGAGCTCGGGGAAGAGCCGGTCCGGCATGCCCTCCGGGTCGATGATCTCGTGCAGGTGGGTGCGGGCCAGTTCGCCGACGCCCCGTCCGATCAGCGTGGCGAAGGCCGGGTTGACCTCGATGATCCGGTCCTCGGCGTCGATCAGGGCCATGCCGATGACGGCGTCGCAGAAGGCGGCCCGGAACCGGGACTCGCTGGCCCGCAGCGCCGCCAGCAGCCGGTCGGTGCCGACGCCCTCCCGGTCGGTGCCCTCGGCCGCCCGGCCGCTGCCGCCGGCGAGCCCCCGGTCCCGGTGGGCGTCGTCGGTGAGCGGGGCCGAGCAGGTGGGGCAGAGCAGCAGCTCCGGCTCCGCGAGCGTCCCGCAGGCGCCGAGGGCGGTGGTGGCTCCCGCGGCGGGGGCGGTGGCCGGTCCGTCGGGTCCGATGGTCGGTCCGCCGGGGCCGGCGGCCGGTTCCAGGACAGGCGAGGCGAGGTGGCGGTGGCGCGGTGATTCCTCGTGCCGCACGCCCGGGTGGTGTGCGTCGGCCCCCTCGTTCCGGCCCGGCACGGCATGCTCCCGTCCGCTGCTGACGCTTGACGATGGTCCGGCCGGCCGGCCGGTCGGGACCCGGCGGTCGGCTCCGCACTCTGTCGTGGTCCTCGGAGTCGGCCGCTGCGGGGGCTGCCCGTCGTGGTGCGCCGGCGCGCGGGGACCCGCCTGAAGGACAGGGCGCTGCGGCCGATCATAGGCCGCGACGACAACACGCGGTGACCGCCGCCAGGGTGATTCGCCCGCTTTGTGATCATGAATGGTGGTACGTGCGGACGCCCCCGGTGCACATCACATGATGTGCGCCAGGGGCGCGTGCGCCGAAGCCGCGCCCCTGGGCGCCGGTCGCGCGCCGGATGCGGAGCGGAGCGGGCCGGGAGCCCGGGGGCGGAAGGGGCTGTCGGGGGTGCTGGAGAAGAGGGCGGAAGAGAGAAGAGGGCGGAATGGAGAAGAGGGCGGAATGGAGAAGGGGAAGACGGGCGGGCTCAGGCCAGCGAGGCCGTGAGGGTGATGGTGGTGCCGGTCAGGGCCTGGCTGACCGGGCAGTTGGCCTTGGCGTCCTCGGCGGCCTTCACGAAGCCGGCCTCGTCCAGCCCGGGGACCTCGCCGACGACGGTCAGGTGGATGCCGGTGATGCCCGTGCCGGGCTGGAACGTCACGTCGGCCCGGGTGTCCAGCTTGGTCGGCGGGGTGCCGGCACCGGCCAGGCCGTGCGAGAGAGCCATCGAGAAGCACGCCGAGTGGGCGGCTGCGATGAGCTCCTCCGGGCTGGTCCTGCCGTTGGGTGCCTCGGCGCGGGACGGCCAGGAGACGGGGTACTCGCCGATCCCGGAGGAGGCGAAGGTCACCAACCCCTTTCCGTCGAGGAGGTTGCCCTCCCACGCGGTGGTGGCGGTGCGGGTGGTTGCCACGATCGGTTCCTCCAGTACTGAGGGAGTGTTCGAACGGTCACGTCCGGTCATGCACGCCCCAGCCTACGGGCAGAGCCCTCCCGGCCCGGTGCGTCACGCTGCGGGGCCGGGCGGAGCACCGGGTCACCGTCCGGTCCGGTCCGGTTCGGTCCGGCTCACCGTCCGGTCCGGCCCGCCGTCCGGATCGGCCCGCCGTCCGGATCGTGGACGGTTCCGTCCGACGGCGCGGGGCCGGAGCGGGGCCCTGTTAGATTTGCCCGGGCCCGAGCCCGGCCGCCGTACGGCCGGGCGCCCACTGCAGACACCGGGAGCCGCCCCGATGACGGACCACTCCACGACCCCCGACGCCGGCCTGACCGAGGGGATCGACGACGCCGTACGGGCCGAGCTGACCGGCCTGCGCGAGAGCATCGACAACATCGACGCCGCGGTGGTCCACATGCTGGCCGAGCGCTTCAAGGCGACCCAGCGCGTCGGCCGGCTCAAGGCCGAGCACAAGCTGCCGCCGGCCGACCCGGCGCGCGAGCGGGACCAGATCAAGCGCCTGCGGGAGCTGGCGGCGGGGGCGAAGCTGGACCCGGTCTTCGCCGAGAAGTTCCTGAACTTCATCATTGCCGAGGTCATCCGCCACCACGAGGCCATCGCCCGCTCCTGAATCCCCGGGTCCGAGCGGCCCCGGGTCCGAGCGGCCCCGGGGCCTCCGGCGATGTCGGCGGCGGCTAAATGACCGATTTCGTCAGGCTCCACGGTTGGCGTAGCGTGCAGGTTTCCCCAGCCGGAGAGGTGGAGCAGCGACGATGGCGGTGAACCTGCCCGAAACGCCGAGCGGAACCGGAGTTCCCGGCGATTCCGCGTCGAACGCCCACGCGGTGCCCGGCGGTCGCGCCGAGGCCCGCCGCCGGGCCCGCGGTTCGCGGGGCCGCAAGGCCGGCGGTTCGGGTCGGCGGCCGCGGCCGTGGTGGATCGAGCTGCCGGTGATGGCGGCGGTCGGCCTGGTGGTCGCACTGCTGATCAAGACCTGCCTGTTCCAGGTGTTCACCATCCCGTCCGGCTCGATGGAGAACACCCTGCGGATCGGCGACCGGGTCGGCGTGAACAAGCTGGCGCCGCTGACCGGCTGGGAGCCGGAGCCGGGGCAGCCGGTGGTGTTCAAGGACCCGGGGGGCTGGCTGCCGCCGCAGCCGACCGATCCGAACCCGGTCACCAACGCCCTGAGCTCGGTGCTCAGCTTCGTCGGCCTGGTCCCGCCGAAGGACGACAACTACCTGGTCAAGCGCGTCATCGCGACCGGTGGGCAGACCGTGCAGTGCGAGGGCAGCACGCTGAGCGTCGACGGACGGAAGGTCGACGAGCCGTACCTGCACCCCGGGGACGACTCCTGCGCGGGGCTGGACTTCGGGCCGGTGAAGGTGCCCTCGGGCTACATCTGGGTCGAGGGCGACCACCGCAGCGACTCCGCGGACTCCCGCTACCACCAGCACGGCCCGGGTGGTGGCGCCGTGCCGGTGGACAACGTGGTCGGCCCGGTGTCGGCC
Source organism: Kitasatospora sp. NPDC091257 (assembly GCF_044757675.1). NCBI lineage: Bacteria > Bacillati > Actinomycetota > Actinomycetes > Kitasatosporales > Streptomycetaceae > Kitasatospora > Kitasatospora sp. NPDC091257. Next base: position 11,421 of record NZ_JBIVVI010000026.1, on the reverse strand, counting down.
GTCGTGTGGCCGCTCAATCACCTCGACTGGTTCGGCTGGACCGGCCGCTGACCCCACGCTCGGCGGTCACCCGGTCGGCAGCCCCGGGCCCGTCGGCCCGTGGACCCGCGAACACCTCGACCGTCCCGGCGCCCGCCCCCGCCCCCGCGCCCGCGCCCGCGCCCGTGCCCGCGCCCGCGCCCGCCTCCGCGGGTTTGCTCGCCTGGGCCGCGAAGGCGCCGGTCAGCACCAGCAGGCCGCCCGTGATCTGCGGCAGCCCGAGGTGTTCGCCGAGCAGCACCCAGGCCGTCACGGTGGCGACCACGGCCTCCAGGTTGGCGACCACCCCGGCGATCGGCGGCGAGAGGTAGCCGACCGAGATCACGCCGGTGACGTAGGCGAGCACGGTCGCGATCAGGACCATCCACGCGGCCGGGAGGAACGCGGGCAGGGTGTGCCCGTTCATCACCACCGACCCGCCGAGCCGGCTCCAGTCGGCCTGCCACGGCCGGGTGAGGGCGGTGAGCAGCACGGCGCCGATGAGCAGCCCGAACGCGCTGACGGCGAGCGGGTCGACCGGGCGCTCGCCGTGCCGGCCGGCGTCGGCGAGCACGAAGTAGCCGACCTGGCACAGGGCCGCGCCGAGGGCGAAGAGCACGCCCAGCGCGTCGAAGCCCAGGCCGTTCCAGACCTCGACCACGCAGGCCAGCCCGGCCACCGCGACGCCGGCGCCGACGGCCGCGCCGCGGGTGATCGGCTTGCGCTGGACGAACTTGACGTAGCCGATCAGCAGCGGCGGCCCGAGGTACTCGATGAGCAGGGCGACGCCGACCGGGATGCGGGAGATCGCCGCGAAGTAGCAGGCCTGGACGCCGGCCACGGCGAGCAGGCCGAAGCCGAGCAGCAGGCCGGGGCGGCGCAGGACGGCGTCCCGGTGCCGGTAGGCGACCGGGAGGAGCGCCACCGCCGCCCCGGTGACCCGGAGCCACACCACGTGCAGCGGGGAGAGCCCGGCCTCGATCAGCGGTTTGGCCGCGGTGCCGGAGCCGCCGAAGGCGACGGCGGAGACCAGCGCGAGGCCGAGGCCGAGGGTTCTGCCCGAAGGGAGGGTGGGCGAGGCCGTTGATCTGTGCACCGCCGCATTGTGACAGTCATACCGGCGGTCGGGTAAGGCGCCATTCCGTCATTCGGTCCTGCCCCCGACTGTGCGCAATGGCGCAATCACCGGCACCGGTACGGCCCCGTGACCGTGCCGGTCCCCGCCGGCCGTCAGTCACCGGCCCTCAGCCACCGGTCACCGGTCGCCGGCCCCGCCGGCCCTCAGCCACCGGCCGAGGCGCCCGCCCCCGTGAGCGCGTCCGCCCCGCCCGTGGGCTGGGTGGTCGGCCGGCTGGTCGGGGGCGCGGTCGGCTGGGTGGTCGGCGTCGTCGGCTTCGAGGTGGGCCGGGGCGGCCGGGTGGGCTGGGTGGTCGGCTGGCTGGTCGGCGGAGCCGTCGGTGCGGTGGTCGCACCGCCGTCGGTGCCGCCCGGCGAGGTCGAGCCGTCGCCCGGCGCCGGGGCGGGGCCGGTGCTCGGGGCGCCGGTGGGGGCGCTCGTCGACGGGGTGCCGCTCGGCGTGCTCGGGGCGGTCGGCAGGTCGATGGCGCCCGAGGAGTCGCCGCCGGCCGGGGTCGGGAAGTCGCCGACCGGCTGACCCTTGAGCGCGGCCTTCATGTAGCTGGTCCAGATCTGGGCCGGGAACTGGCCGCCGGCCGCGCCGTCGATGCCGCCGACGCCGCTCAGGCTGACCTGGGCGCCGGTGCCCGGATCCTGGCCGAACAGGGCGACCGAGGTGACCAGTTCGGGGGTGTAGCCCACGAACCAGACCGACTTCTGGTCGTCGGTGGTGCCGGTCTTGCCGGCCACCGGGCGGCCGAGCGCCTTCGCCCGCCAGCCGGTGCCGCCCGGGTCGCTCACCACGCCCTGGAGCATCGAGGTGACCTGGTTGGCGGTGTCCTCGCTGATCGCCTGGGTGGTCTTGTGTGCGGGCAGTGCCACGTTCTCGCCCTCGCGGTCCACCGACTGCACCAGCCACGGGGTGATCTGCTTGCCGCCGTTGTCCAGCGTGGCGTACACGCCCGCCATGTCGAGCACGCTCGGGGTGGCCGCGCCCAGCGGGATGGACGGCACCGGGTCGAGCCCCGGGATGTTGCCGGGCAGGCCCATCGCGACGGCGGTGTCCTTGACCTTCTGGAGCCCGGTGTCCTGCGCGAGCTGCGCGAACGCCGAGTTGACCGACCAGTCGGTGGCCTGCTGGAGGCTGATCTGGCCGTAGCTCTTGTCGCCCTCGTTCGGCGGCGCGTACGGGGTGCCCTTGCCACCGCGGACCTTCCGGCCGCTGGTGCCGTCGTAGACCGTGCGCGGGGTGATGGTGCGGCCGTCCTGGGTCTTGGCCTCGTTCTCGAACGCGGCGGCCAGCGCGATCGCCTTGAAGGTCGAGCCGGCCTGGTAGTCGCGCCGGGTGGCGTTGTCGACGTAGTGCTTCACGTAGTCGACGCCGCCGTACAGGGCGACGACCGCGCCGGTCTTCGGGTCCACCGAGGCGGCGCCGGCCTGGGCGGCCGCGTCCTTCTTCCGCTTGTCCGGGTTCAGGCTGTCGTGCAACTGGGCCTGGACGGAGTCCTGGAGGGCCTGCTGGCGGGCCGGGTCGATGCTCAGCTTGATCGTGTAGCCGCCCTTGGCCAGCTCGGTCTCGCTGATCACCCCGCTGGAGGTGAGGTACTGGGTGGCGGCGTCGACCAGGTAGCCGGCCTGGCCGGACAGGCCCGGGTTGGGCTGCGGGTCCCGGACGTCCGGGAAGGTGGTCGCGGCCCGCTCGTCCGCGGAGAGCCAGCCCTCCTTGACCATGCCGTCGAGCACGTAGTTCCAGCGGTTGACGGCGTTCTGCTTGCCCGCCGCGGTCGCGGTGGCGACGTCGTACGCGCTCGGGGCGTTCAGCAGGGTGGCCAGGTAGGCGCCCTGGGCGGCGTTGAGGGCCGACGCGTCGATGCCGAAGTACGCCTGGGCGGCGGCCTGGATGCCGTAGGCGCCGCGGCCGTAGTAGGAGGTGTTCAGGTAGCCGGAGAGGATGTCGTTCTTGCTCTCGGTGGCGTCCACCTTGATGGCGATGAACAGTTCCTTCACCTTGCGGGTGATCGACTGCTTCTGGTTCAGGTACGTGTTCTTCACGTACTGCTGGGTGATGGTGGAGCCGCCCTGGGTCCCCTGGCCCTTGGCGGTCTTGATCGCGGCCCGGGCCAGGCCCTGGACGTTGACCGCGCCCTCGTTGTAGAAGTTCCGGTCCTCGGCGGCCAGCGCGGCGTGCTGGGCGGCGGGGGAGACCTTGTCCAGGGAGACGTTCTGCCGGTTGGTCTGACCGGTGCGGGTGAGCACCGAACCGTCCGAGTAGAGCCACGTGTTGCTCTGGGCGGTCGCGGCGGCGTGCGCGTCCGGCACCTTCACCAGGGTGATCCCCAGCGCGAACAGGCCGATGCCGAGCAGCAGCGCCGTGCCGAAGCCGAGCAGGGTCATCCGCCAGGTGGGTATCAGCCGGCGGATGCCGGTGCGCTTCGGGCGACGCGACTTCCTGCCGCCGGATCCGTCGGACCCGCCGGTGCGGCCCGACCCGCCGGCCGGGCCGGTGGAGCGCTTGAACCGCTTGACCGGGCGGAGGCTGATCGACGGCGTGCTACGGCCGCTCTGGGCGTTTCTGGACAATGCGCGGCCTTTCCTGCGGGCGCATCGAGGCAGCCGGCACGGACGGGGACATCGGCGGTTGGGGACCTTTGTCCCGATTCAGGTTCTACTGCCCTGGACGAGCAGAATGGGCCGGATGGCTCCGGTGAATCGCCGATCGAGACCGACATCACACGCAAAACGGACGTCGGAGGCCAAAAAATCGGGGAGCCCCTCGCTGCTGCGAGAGGCTCCCCAACTGTCTGTGCGCCGCCAGGGACTCGAACCCCGGACCCGCTGATTAAGAGTCAGCTGCTCTAACCAACTGAGCTAGCGGCGCCTGCTGACCTGGAAAACAATACACGCTTCCGGGGGGTGTCTCGAACCGGCTGCGGGTCACCCCCGGGCCACTCGGACGGTGGCTGCCCGACCTGCCCCTTTCCTTCCGGTTGGTCCGGAGTTCGCCGCTGGTTAGGGTGGAACGGTGCCCCGCCTCCAGCCCGGCCACCGGACCGCACGGACGGCGGTCGCCACCCTGCTGCTGCTCGGCGCCGTGGCGTACACCGCCTGGGTGCTGGAGGTGCGCCGGTTCGGGCCCCGGACCGCCGGCCGGGCGCGCTTCCTGCGCGTCGACGGCGTCCCGCTGCACGTCCGCGTCGAGGGCAGTGGACCGGTCTGCCTGCTCTCCGGCGGCCTCGGCAGCAGCTGGTTCGACTGGGACCTGGTCGTCCCCTTCCTCACCCCGTACCGCACCGTGGTCCGCTTCGACCGGCCCGGCTACGGGCTGAGCGCCCCCGAGCCCGCCACCGGGCGGCCCGCGCCGACGGCGGCCGGCGAGGCCGGACGCATCCGGGCGGTGCTGGACGGCCTGGGGCTGCGGGAGCCGTGCACCGTGGTCGGGCACTCGCTCGCGGGCTTCCACGTGGAGGCCTTCGCCCGGCTGCACCCCGAGCGGACCGCCGGGCTGGTGCTGGTGGACGGCAGCGTGGAGGCGGCGGCCCGGCCGTACCCGGCGCCCGGCGCGCGCGACCTGGCGGCCCGGGCGGTGGCCGGCGCCGCCACCGCCCTCGCCGTGCCCTACCTGCTGGGCCCGTCCGTCCGCCGGGCCACGGCGCGGCTGTCCACCGTCCGCCGTGAGGACCTCGCCCCGGCGCCGCTGGTGCGGCACTGCTACCGCACCGGGCGGGCCCTGCGCGCGCTGCTGCGGGAGAACGGCCGCTACCTCGACACGGCCGCCGAGCTGGACGGGCTGCGGAGCACCCGGCCGCTGGCGGAGGACCTGCCGATCACCGTGCTGGCCGCCGACGACGGCTGCCGGACCCGCCGCACCGAGGAGTGGCTGGCCCGGCAGCGGGAGCTGGCGGCGCTGCTCGGGGCGGACTTCCGCACCACCGCCCCGGCCGGGCACCTGGTGATGTTCGACCGCCCGGACGCGGTGGCCTCGGCCGTGCTCGACACCCGCTGAGCCGCCACCGGGGCGTCCCGTCGGCTCGTTGCAGGGCCGGAAACGCCTCAGGCCGCCCACCGGAGTGGACGGCCTGAGACCTTGCCATGTGCGCCGCCAGGGACTCGAACCCCGGACCCGCTGATTAAGAGTCAGCTGCTCTAACCAACTGAGCTAGCGGCGCCTGCTGACGTCGAAGACTTTACACGGCGCCGACCGGATCCACCGAATCGTGTTCGAGTGATCACCCTGTGTCGTTTCCTCCGGGGTCCGGGTGGTGGCAGGCCGCACTGTGGTCCGCCCCCGGCGCGCCCTCGACCAGGGCCGGCCGTTCCCGCTCGCAGCGGGCCCGGTCCGCCGGGGACGTCAGTCCGGCGTAGCGCGGGCAGCGGGTGCGGAAGACGCAGCCGGTGCGGCGCTCGGTGGGCGGGGGAGGGTCGCCGGCCAGCAGGACGCGGTCGCGGGCGCGTTCGGCGGCGGGGTCGGGGAGCGGGACGGCCGAGAGCAGGGCGCGGGTGTAGGGGTGGCGGGGGCGGTCGAAGACGGCGGTCACCTCGCCCTGCTCGACCGTCCGGCCGAGGTACATCACGCTGACCCGGTCGGCGAGGTGCCGGATCACCGAGAGGTCGTGCGAGACGAACAGGTAGGACAGGCCCAGCTCGGCCTTGAGCGCCTGGAGCAGGTTGAGCACGCCGGCCTGGATGGAGACGTCCAGCGCGGAGACCGGTTCGTCCAGCACCAGCAGGCCGGGCCGGACGGCGAGCGCCCGGGCGATGGAGACGCGCTGGCGCTGGCCGCCGGAGAACTGGTGCGGGTAGCGGACGGCGTGCTCCGGGTCGAGGCCGACCTGGCGCAGCAGCTCGGGCACCCGGCGGGCGATCTCCTCGCGCGGGGTGCGCTGGGCGAGCAGCGGTTCGGCGACGATGTCGCCGATCGGCATTCGGGGGTCCAGGCTGGCCATCGGGTCCTGGAAGACGATCTGCACCCGGGCGCGGAGCCGGTGGGTCTCGGCCCGGGTGAGGGCGGCGGTGTCCCGGCCGAACAGTTCGATCCGGCCGGTCTCCGGGGCGCCGAGCCGCAGCAACTCGAACAGGGTGGTGGACTTGCCGGAGCCGGACTCGCCGACCAGGCCGAGGGTCTCGCCCTCCCGCAGGTCCAGGTCGACGCCGTCCACCGCGTACACCTCGCCGACCTTGCGCTTGAACACGGTGCCCTTGAGCAGGTGAAACGTTTTTCCGAGGTCGGTCACCGACAGCACCGGCGTCCGTGCGGAGCGGTCGCCGGGGCCGACGGCGGTGGGGGGCAGCTCCGGGACGGGATAGACCTCGGCCGGCGCGGGCCGCCGATCGGCGAGCTCCGCCGAGCGCACGCACGCCGACAGGTGGCCGTCCGCCCCCTCCAGGGCGGGCTCGGCCGTGGCGCAGCGCTCCTGCGCCAGCGGGCAGCGCGCCGCGAACGGGCAGCCCGGGGGCAGTTCGGCCATCGGTGCCGGGGTGCCGGGGATCGGCACGAGCGGACCGCCGCGCCCGTCCAGCCGGGGCAGTGCGCCGATCAGGCCGAGCGAGTAGGGGTGGTGGGGGGCCGCGAACAGTTCGTCGACCCCGGCCGTCTCGACCACCCGTCCGGCGTACATCACCGCGACCCGGTCGGCCGTTCCGGCGATCACCCCGAGGTCGTGGCTGACCAGGACGAGGGCCGCGCCGGTCTCCTGCCGGGCGGTGCGCAGCACGTCCAGCACCTGGGCCTGAATGGTGACGTCGAGCGCGGTGGTGGGCTCGTCGGCGAGCAGGATGTCGGGTTCGTTGGCGACCGCCATGGCGATCATCGCGCGTTGGCGCATGCCGCCGGAGAACTCGTGCGGGAAGCTGTCCAGGGCCCGGTCGGGCGCCGGGATGCCGACCAGGTCGAGGAGTTCGGCGGCCCGGCGGCGCGCGGCGGCCTTGTCCACCCGCTGGTGGATGCGGACCGCCTCGGCGATCTGGTCGCCGATCCGGTAGACCGGGGTGAAGGCGGAGAGCGGGTCCTGGAAGACCATGGCGATCCGGCGGCCGCGGATCGCGGCGAGCTCCCGGCCCGGCAGCCCGACCAGTTCCCGTCCGTCCAGCCGCACCGAGCCGCTGACGCTCGCCGTGCCGGGCAGCAGCCCGAGCACGGACAGCGCGGTGACGGACTTGCCGGAGCCGGACTCGCCGACGATGCCGAGGGTTTCGCCGCGCCGCAGGGTGAGGTCCACCCCGCGGACGGCGGGGACCGGGCCGTCGGGCCCGGCGAAGTCCACCCGCAGGTCCCGGACGGCGAGCAGCGGGGTTTCGACGGTGGTGGTCACGGGTGCTTCCTACGGCCGGCGGAACGACGGGTACGGGGCGAACGGCGGGGCGCGGCCCCGGAGGTGGGGTCGAGCGCGTCGCGCAGCCCGTCCCCGATCAGGTTGACGGCGAGGACGAACAGCACCAGCAGGGCGGCGGCGAAGTAGAACAGCCAGGGGAACACCGGGGCCTCACCGGTTCCGGCGGCGAGCAGGGTGCCGAGCGAGACGTCCGGCGGCTTGACCCCGAAGCCGAAGTAGGAGAGCGCGGTCTCGCTCATCACGGCGCCGCCGACCGCGATGGTGGCGTCGATGATGAGGAAGGAGGCGACGTTCGGCAGGATGTGCCGGCTGATGATCCGCAGCGGCCGCACCCCCATGAAGCGTGCGGCGCGGACGAATTCGCGCTCGCGCAGCGAGATGGTCATCGAGCGGACCACCCGGGCGGTGATCATCCAGTTGAACAGGGCGAGCAGCAGGACGAAGGCGATCCAGCCGGCGCCCTTCAGCCGGGCCGAGACGATGGTGATGATCAGGAAGGCGGGGAAGACCAGCAGCAGGTCCACCAGGAACATCAGCGCCCGGTCGGCCCAGCCGCCGAAGTAGCCGGCGCAGGCGCCGACCACGGAGGCCAGCACGGTGGAGAACAGTGCCACCAGCAGGCCGATGACCAGCGACTTCTGCAGGCCGCGGACGGTCTGCGCGAAGACGTCCTGACCGACCCCGTTGGTGCCGAACCAGTGCTCGGCGGAGGGGGGTTGGTGCAGTGCGGAGAAGTCGGGAGTGGCGTAGTCCCAGGGTGTGAGGTACGGGCCGCCGAAGGCGAGCAGGAACAGCAGCAGGACGACGACGGTCCCGGCGACGGCGCCGCGGGCGGCGAGCAGCCGGTTGAGCACGAGCCGTCCGCGACCGGTGGTCCGGGGGCCGGTGGCCGGGGCGGAGGGATCGGCGACGGTGGTGGTCATCTCAGGTCACCTCTGGTCAGGACCGCACGCGCGGGTCGAGGGCGGCGTGCAGGGTGTCGGCGAGGAAGCCGGAGGCGAGGACGACGACGGCGGTGAACAGGTTGACGGCCACCACGGAGTTGACGTCCTGTTCGTTGATCGACTGGATCAGCCACTCGCCCATGCCGTGCCAGCCGAAGATCGTCTCGGTGAAGATCGCGCCGGTGAAGATGCCCAGGAAGCTGTAGGCGAACATGGTCGACATCGGGATCACCGCGGTGCGCAGTCCGTGCTTGAGCAGCGCCCGGCCGCGGGTCAGACCCTTGGCCTCGGCGGTGCGCAGGTAGTCCGAGCCGAGCACGTCGAGCATGGTGCCGCGCTGGTAGCGGCTGTACGTGGCGAGGCCGCCGAGGGCCAGCGAGATCGTGGGCAGCAGCAGGTGCAGCGCCCAGTCGGCGAGGTGGGTGCCGAGGCCGCCGGTGAGCCCGGGGGTCTCGTAGCCGGTGAACGGGATCACCTCGTGGCCGACCGCGTCCTTGGCGGTGATCGCGCCGTTCTTGAGGAACAGCGCGACCAGGAAGACCGGGGTGGAGAGCAGTACGAAGGACAGCACGGTGAGCAGCCGGTCGGAGACCCGGTACTGGCGCACCGCGCTCCAGGCCCCGGCCGCGACGCCCAGGACCATGCCGAGCAGGCTGCCGATCAGCAGCAGGCGCAGCGAGACCCAGACCCGGCGGCCGAAGTCGTCGGTGACCGGGGTGTCGTGGATGGTCCGGCCGAGGTCGCCGTGGAGCAGCCCGCCGGCCCAGTGGCCGAAGCGCTCGACGACCGGGGTGCGGTCGTTCAGGTTGAGCGCGGTGAGCTGGCGTTCGACCGATTCGGCGGCCGGGCGGGGGACCTTGGCGTCGAAGTAGGTGCGCGGCTGCAGGGCGGTCGCGGAGATCGCGTACGCCAGGAAGACGGCGGCGATCAGCAGCACCGCGTAGTAGCCCAGGCGTTTCGCCAGGTAGCGGAGCATCAACGGCCGCCCGCTGCGGTGCGGGTGGGGCCGACGCGTCTGGTGGGCATCGGTTGGCCTTCGGTCCAGGCCCGTTCGGGCGTCAGTCGGGTGGTTTGGCAAGGGAGTTGGGAAAGCGCAGGTCAGAGTGAAGCACCGGCGCACTGAGGTGGTGTTGCGTCCGTGTTGCCGTGTGTGACTTTTGGATCAGACGTGCGCTCCTCCCCCTGGTGGTCGGTCTGATCCGCTGTTACGTTCTGCTCGCTCGATGCCGAATTGGCTGCCCACGCTCAAGCCTCGTCACACCTCGCGCGCCCCACATCCCGTCATCGATCCCAGGGGACCCTCATGGACGCTTCCACCACGGCCGGCCGTCTCGGCCGGGCGGCCGCCCTCGCCGTCGCCGTCGCGCTCGCGGTCACCGCGTGCACCTCGGGCGGGGGTGGCTCCGTCGACGGCGCGGCCAGGAGCGAGCCGCCGGGACAGGGCTCCAACGACCTCAACCCCAAGCCGCTGGACCAGATCAAGGACGGCGGCGAGGTGCGCTTCCCGCTGTACCAGTGGATCACCCAGTGGAATCCGCTGCAGGTGGACGGCTACTACGGTTCCACGGTCTCGATCATGCGCAACCTGGAGCCTTCGCTCTTCACCACGGACGCCGCCGGCACCTTCCTGCCCGACCCGGACTACCTGGTGGACGCCAAGGTCACCTCGACCTCGCCGCAGGTGGTCACCTACAAACTCAACCCCAAGGCCAAGTGGTCGGACGGCAAGCCGCTGAGCCACCTGGACTTCAAGGCCGACTGGCAGGCCGCGAGCGGCAAGGACCCGGCGTACAACCTCTCCGACCCGTCCGGCTACGAGCAGATCTCCGCGGTCGAGCAGGGCGCCGACCCGAGCGAGGTCAAGGTCACCTTCGCCGAGCCGTACGCCGACTGGCAGAACCTGTTCCGCCCGCTGATGCCGGCGGCCGGCATCTCCACCCCGGACGACTTCAACAAGGGCTGGGTGGAGAAGATCCCGATCACCGCGGGCGCGCTGAAGGTCGGCACGGCGGACAAGACCGCGCAGACCCTGACCCTCGTCCCGGACCCGGCCTGGTGGGGCACCAGGGCCAAGGTCGACAAGGTGACCTTCCGGGTGATGTCCCAGGCGGCGACGACCCAGGCGTACCTCAACAACGAGATCGACTACGCCGCGGCCGGCACCGCCACCGCGTACGGGCAGCTCAAGAGCGCCAAGGACACCGTGATCCGGGCCGCCAGTCCGTGGGACGAGGTGCACATCTCCTTCGGCGGCACCGGCGCGCTGGAGGACCGGAAGGTCCGCCAGGCGCTCGGCAGGGCGCTGGACCGCCCGGCACTGATCAAGATCGCCAACAACGGGGTGCCGGTGGAGTTCAAGCCGCTCGGCAACCACATCTTCATGCCCAACCAGACCGGGTACCAGGACACCTCCGGCGACTGGGCGAAGTTCGACCCGGCCGCGGCCAAGAAGCTGCTGGACGAGGCGGGCTGGAAGGAGTCCGGCGGCCAGCCGCGGACCAAGGACGGCCGGCCGCTGGAACTGCACTGGGTGCTCAACGACTCCACGCCGCAGGCCCAGATCGACCTGGCCACCGCGGCGGTGGCGATGTGGCAGGCGGTCGGGGTCAAGGTCAGCCTGGACAAGGTGGCGGCCAACGACTTCTTCACCAAGTACGTGAACCCGGGCAAGTTCGAGATCGCGAGCTGGCGCAACACCGACTCCTTCCCGCTGTCCAAGAGCCTGACCAACTTCCGGCTGCCGGTGGGCGACAACAGCTTCAGCAACCCCTCGCGCCTGGGCAGCCAGGAGATCGACGACCTGCTGAAGAAGGCGGCCGGGACGGTCGACCCGCAGGAGGCGGCGAAGCTCTACAACCAGGCGGACGCGAAGATCTGGGAACTCGGCCACACCGTCGAGCTCTACCAGCGGCCGGAGGTGGTGGCGACCCGCAAGGGCCTGGCCAACTACGGGGCCTTCGGCCTGGCGGGGGAGGACTACAGCAGGATCGGCTGGGAGAAGTAGCCGGCGCCGG
>NZ_JBIVVI010000025.1:0-18563 GCF_044757675.1 Kitasatospora sp. NPDC091257 | reverse complement strand
GGGCCCTCGGCGGCCTCGGGCTCCACGGTCCCGACGACCGGCACGGACTCCAGGATGACGTGGGCGTTGGTGCCGCTGATCCCGAAGGAGGACACCGCCGCCCGGCGCGGCCGGTCGAGCTCCGGCCACGGCCGGGCCTCGGTGAGCAGTTCCACCGCCCCGGCCGACCAGTCCACGTGCGGGGACGGCCGGTCCACGTGCAGGGTGGCGGGCAGCAGGCCGTTGCGCAGCGCCTGCACCATCTTGATCACGCCCGCCACGCCGGCGGCGGCCTGGGCGTGGCCGATGTTGGTCTTCACCGAGCCGAGCCAGAGCGGCTCACCGGCGCGCTCCTGGCCGTAGGTCGCGAGCAGTGCCTGCGCCTCGATCGGGTCACCGAGCCGGGTGCCGGTGCCGTGCGCCTCGACGGCGTCCACCTCGGCGGCGGTCAGTCCGGCGTTGGCCAGGGCCTGCCGGATCACCCGCTGCTGGGCGGGCCCGTTGGGCGCGGCGAGGCCGTTGGAGGCGCCGTCCTGGTTGATGGCGCTGCCGCGGATCACCGCGAGCACCTGGTGGCCGTTGCGGCGCGCCTCGGACAGCCGCTCCAGCACCAGGATGCCGACGCCCTCGGCCCAGGAGGTGCCGTCGGCGGCGGCCGCGAAGGCCTTGCACCGGCCGTCGGCCGCCAGGCCGTTCTGCTTGTCGAACTCGGCGAACACCCCCGGGGAGACCATCACGGCGACACCGCCGGCGAGCGCCAGCTCGCACTCGCCGCGGCGCAGCGACTGGGCGGCCAGGTGCAGGGCGACCAGCGAGGAGGAACAGGCCGTGTCCACGGTGACCGCGGGGCCCTCCAGGCCGAAGGTGTACGCGATCCGGCCGGACAGCACGCTGCTGACGGTGCCGGTGAGCAGGTGGCCCTCGACGTTGGCGGGCATCTCCATGCCGAGGCCGTAGCCGGAGGCGGAGGCGCCGATCACCACGCCGGTGGACGAGTGGCCGAGGGAGTACGGGTCGATGCCCGCGTTCTCGAACGCCTCCCAGGCCGTCTCCAGCACCAGGCGCTGCTGCGGGTCCATCGCGAGGGCCTCGCGCGGCGAGATGCCGAACATGCCGGCGTCGAAGTCGGTGGCGTCCTCGACGAAGCCGCCGCGCCGGACGTAGCCGCCGCCCTCGGGCCAGCCGCGGTCGGTGGGGAAGCCGGTGACGCCGTCCCGGCCCTCGGTGACCATCGCCCACAGCTGCTCGGCCGAGCGGACCCCGCCCGGGTAGCGGCAGCTCATGCCGACGATCGCGATCGGCTCGTCGTCCGCCGCGGCCGCCACCGGGCGCGTCGGCCGGGCCTCGTCGGGGGTGCCGAACAGCTCGCCGAGCAGGTACTCGGTCAGCGCGGCCGGCGTCGGGTGGTCGAAGACCAGCGTCGCCGCCAGCTTCAGGCCGGTCTCCGCGCCGAGCCGGTTGCGCAGCTCCACGGCGGTCAGCGAGTCGAAGCCCAGGTCGCGGAAGGCGCGTCGCGGCGCCACCGCCTCGGTCGACGGGCGTCCCAGCACCAGCGCGGTGCGGTCCCGGACCACCTCCAGCAGCAGCCGGGACCGCTCCCCCTCGGGCGCGTCGGCGAGCGCGAGAGTCGGGAAGCGGCGCAGCAGCGTCGACAGCGCGATCTGGAGCTCCGCCCGGGCCAGCGCGGCCCCGAGGCAGAAGTGCGCACCGTGGCCGAGGGCGAGGTGCCCGGTCGCCGAGGCGCGGGTCGGGTCGAAGGCGTCCGGGTCGCCGTCCGAGAAGCGGTCGGCGTCCCGGTTGGCCGAGCTGGTCGCCGCGATCACGCCGCTGTTCTTCGGGATCACGGTGCCGCCGATCTCGACGTCCTCCAGCGTGACCCGGTACGGGCCGCCGTCGCCGATGGGGTTGATCCGCAGCAGCTCCTCGACCGCGTGCTCCATGAGCTCCGGCCGCTCGCGCAGCGCGGCCAGGTGCTCGGGGTGGCGCAGCAGGGTCAGCACGCAGGTGCCGATCATGCTGACGGTCGTCTCGTGGCCGGCGACCAGCAGCGTGATGCCCATGACGATGAGCTCCATCTCGCTGAGGCTGCCCTCCTCGTCGTGGGCGTTCACCAGGGCGCTCATGAGGTCCTCGCCGGGCTCCTCGCGCTTGGCCTGGACGAGCCGGCCGAGGTAGCCGAACAGCTCCATGCGCTTGGCGTTCATCTCCTCCGGCGACATCGAGGTCAGCGAGACGAACGCGTCCGACCAGCCCCGGAACTTCTCGCGGTCCTCGAAGGGCACCCCGAGCAGCTCACAGATCACCATCACCGGCAGCGGGAAGGCGAAGACCGTGTTGAGGTCGACCGGCCCTTCCGACTGCTCCATCCGGTCGAGCAGTTCGTCGGTCAGCTCCTGGATGCGCGGGCGCATGTTCTGCACCCGGCGGGCGGTGAACTCGCGCGACACCAGGCGGCGCAGCCGGGTGTGCTCGGGCGGGTCCATGGTGAACAGGCTCGCGGGCATGGGCGGCAGGTTGGTCAGCTTCGGCGCGTCCGGCTCCACGGTGGCGGCGCGGCTGAAGCGCAGGTCGGACAGGACCGTGCGGACGTCCTCGTAGCGGCTGACCACGTAGCCCTCGTCGCCGCTGGGGAGCCGGACCTTGGCGACCGGGCACTGGGCGCGCAGGTCGGCGTAGACGGTGGGAACCTGCACCGCCGAGGGACGGTGGAACGGGTACTGAAGCTGGTCCTGGCCGGCTGAGGACGCGGTGCTGTCCATGGGCTGGATGCTCCTTCTGCTGGGTGGTGGTCGGTCGCCGCCCACGCTCGCAGCCGGGGCTAGCGGCCCGGTAAAGGACACCGGGGCGGGGCCGGCCGGACACGCCTCGGGCCCGCGGCCGTGAGGACGCGGGCCCGGCATCGCGAGGTCCGTCAGGAGGCGGCGGGCCCCCGGCGCAGGGCGTGTCCCAGCGCGAGGTGGGTCAGCCAGGCCATCCCGAAGGTGAAGGGTGCGGAGGTGTCCTCGGGAGGGCCCGGTATCGCCGTGCAGACGAGCATGACGGCGAGCGGTATCCAGACCCGCAGCAGCGCGTGCCGCACGACCGCCGCCCGGGGCGCGAGCCCGGCCAGGAGGGGGACGAGGAGCCCGGCGACTGCGAGCACGAGCGTGAGGCCGGTGTACTTCGCCGCCTCGAACACCGTCCAGACGAGCAGGAGGAGTCCGAGCCCGCCCCAGGCCGCGCGTCCGGCTCCGGACGCGGGGGTGGGGGTGGGACGGACGCCGGCGGTCTCTGGGGTCATGTCGTCTCCGCTTTCCGTGTCATGCGCCTCTTCCGTCAGGGCACTGATCGTCAGTATCGCTCGTACCACGGCGGTTTGCCGTTGGACGGCCGGACGGGGCCGGGCCCGGTCCCGTCCGGTCAGCCCGCCGTCCGCAGACCGGCCGGCTCCCAGTCCGGCTGCCCGGTGATCTCCAGGACCGCGCAGGTGCAGCTGAAGCCGGATCCGCCGCCGACCATCAGGACCCGGTCGCCCGGGGCGAGCCGGCGGTGCTCCAGCAGGTGGTTGAGGGCGGCGATCTGGTCGCCCGCGCCCAGGTGGCCCACCCGGCGGGCGAAGTCCCAGGTGGACTTCTCGAACGGGATGCCCAGCAGCTGCGGCACCTGCCACTCCATCCGGCTGCGGCCGCTCGCGAGCACCACCACCCGGGCGATGTCCTCCCGGCCGACGCCGGCGTCCGCCAGGGCGGTGTCCACGGCGGCGTTCATCACGGCGCCGACCCGCTGGGTCGCCTCGCGCAGGCCTCCGGCGTCGGTGCGCATGAAGTGGCCCACCCGGCCGAGCAGGTCCAGCGGCTCACCGGTGGGGACGGCCTTCAGCTCGGGGCCGCGGACCACCGCCTCCATGGCGTTGTCCGAGCCGCTGGCGGTGGACAGCAGCCGGGCGATCCCGCCCCGGCCGGACAGCACGATCGCGGTCGCGCCGTCGCCGTAGACGAAACCGGGCTCGCTGCTCCACCTCTTGATCAGCGGGGCGCCGAACCGGTCGGCGGTGGTGACCACGGCCGCCTTCTCCGGCTGACCGGCGATCTGGCGGGCGGCCAGTTCCAGGGCCCCGAGGGCGGCGTTGCACTCCTGCTGGAAGCCGAAGGCGATGGCGTCCCGGCCCAGCGCGTGGCCGGCGACGTAGGACGCGGCCGGCCACATCTCGACACCCTGGAACCAGACGCCGGAGTGAATCAGCAGCCCGACCTCCGAGGCGTCCAGGCCGGACCGCTTCAGGGCGGTGGTGGCGGCCTGGACCGCCATGTCCGGCGGGGCGGTGCTCTCGTCGGCCACGCAGACCGAGAGCAGGTCGTCCTGCTCGGCCTGCTCCGCGTCGTAGCGACCGTCCTCCACGGCCGTGCGGGCCGACTCCGGCTCCGCCAGCCACACCCCGGTTCCCGCCACGTAGACGTCTTCAAAGCGCATGGGTCGCTCCCTCTCAGCACGGACCTTCCCCGCATGATCGGCGGAGCGGCTTTGGCTCGGCTAAAGAGCACCGCCGGACCCTGGGCGCCCGGGCCGTGCGGACCACCGCGCGGCGAGAAGCGCGGAGGAGCCGCCCCATGCAGACCCCAGCACCGGACGGTTCCGGGCACCCCAAGCGCTGGTGGATCCTCGGGGTGCTGTCCCTCGCGCTGTTCACCACCGTGCTCAACAACGGGCTGCTCAACGTGGCGGTCCCCGGACTCGTCCGGGACCTCGGCATCGACCTCGGCCGGACCCAGTGGATCGTCGACGCCTACGCGCTGACCTTCGCGGCCCTGCTGCTCACCGCCGGTGCCCTCTCCGACCGGTACGGCCGCAAGCGCGCGACGCTGCTGGGCGCGGCGCTGTTCGGCGGCGCGTCGCTGCTGGCCCCGGCGGCGGACGGCCCGGCCCAACTCGTCGCCGCCAGGGCCGCGATGGGCCTGGGCGCCGCGTTCGTGATGCCCGGCACGCTGTCGATCCTGAACCAGGTCTTCCCGGCCCGTGAACGTCCCCGCGCCATCGCGGTCTGGGGCAGCGTCTCCGCGCTGGGCGTGGCCGTGGGACCGGTGCTGGGCGGCCTGCTGGTGAGCCACTTCTGGTGGGGCTCGGTCTTCCTGGTGAACCTGGCTCCGGTGCTGGTGACCCTGCTGGCGGGCGCCGTCCTGCTGCCCGAGTCCGCCGCACCGGTACCCAGACCCGCGGACCCGGTCGGGGCGCTGCTGGGCGCCGGTGCGATGGCCGCCCTGGTGTACGGCGTGATCCAGGCCTCCGGGCACGGCTGGACGGCGAGGCCGGTCGTCGCCGCGCTGGCGCTGGCCGCCGGAGCGGCGGCCGCGTTCGTGGCCTGGGAACGCCGGCATCCCAGCCCCGTCGTGGACTTCGAACTGCTGCGCGACCGGAGGTTCCTGGGCGCGAGCGCGGGCAACATGCTGCTGTTCCTCGGCATCGCCGGAACGCTCTTCGTCCTCACCCAGCGCCTCCAGCTGGAGTTCGGCTACAGCGCGCTGCGCGCGGGGGCGGCGGTGGTGCCCCTGGCGCTGGCGGTCGGCGTGGGATCGGCGTTCGCACCGGCGGTGGCGCGGCGGGGCGGTCCGCGGGGCGGCGTGGCCGGCGGACTGGCCCTGGCCGCCGGCGGGATCCTCTGTCTCGGCCGGGCGTCCGGGGACTATCCCCCGGTCCTGCTCGGGTGCGTCCTGATCGGCGTCGGCGGCGGTCTGGCGCTGACCCCGGCGACGGACACGGTGATCGGGCTGGTGCCGGCCGAACGGTCCGGCAGCGCGGCGGCGCTCAACGACACCCTGCAGGAACTGGGGAACGCCCTGGGGGTGGCCGTGGTCGGCACCGTCCTCGCACGCGGCTACGCCGACGGTACGGCGGCGCTGCCGGACGAAGCCGGTCGGAGCCTGGGCGGCGCCGTCGAGTACGCGGGCCGACAGGACCCGGAGGCCGGCTCGGCGGTCGTCGCCGTCGCCGAGCACGCCTTCGCCGGAGCCGCCGCGGCCGCCCTCGGCGTCGCCGCGGCGGTGGTGGCGGCCGGAGCGGTGCTCTCCTGGATCCTGCTGCCGGGTGCGGCCGGCCGCCGCCGGAGGGCTCCGTCGGCGGCGGCCGACGACTGATCAGCCGCGGTGCGCCGGCCGAAGGTCGAGCAGGTCCCGCGCCAGGACCGGCAGGAACGCCTCCGGGGCGTCGTGCGGGAAGAAGTGCCCGCCGTCGAAGAGGCGGACGGTGGTGCCGGCGGTGGAGTGCGGTCCCCAGGCCCGGAGCTCGTCCTCGGTCGTGGAGGCGTCCGAGCGGCCGCCGTAGACGGTGATCGGGCAGTCCAGCGGCGGGCCGGGCCGGTGCACATGGGTCTCGGCCACCGCGAAGTCGGCCCGCAGGGTGGGCAGCATGACGTTCAGCAGCGGGTTGCCGGCCCGGGCCTCGGCGCCGTGCCCGTTCAACGCTCCGATCCGCTCGAAGAGTTCGGGCGCGGGCGCGTCGTGCACCGGGGTCGCCCGGCGCGGGAGCTGCGGCGCCGGCAGGCCGGCCACCAGGAGCCGCCGCGGTTCGGGCAGGCCGAGCCGGTGCAGGGCCCGGCAGACCTCGAAGGCGATGCCCGCGCCCATGCTGTGGCCGAACCAGGCGTGCGGCCCGTCGAGCAGCGGGGCGACGTCGCGCAGCAGCGGCGGCAGCAGGTCGCCGAGCCGGTCGTGGGGGCGCTCCCGGAAGCGGGACTCGCGCCCCGGCAGCCGGATCGGCACGACCTCGATCTCCGGTCCCAGGTGCGGGGCCCAGGAGCGGAAGGCGGCCGCGCCGCCGCCCGCGTGCGGCAGGCAGAAGAGCCGGAGCCGGGCCGGGGGCCGTCCCCGGCGGCGCACGGCCCACTCCCCGGCCCGGGGGGCGGCCGGGATCCCGGTCAGTCCATCCATCGGGCCACCCTTTCGGCGAGTGCGAGGCAGGTCAGGTTGGGCGGGGCGCTGGGCATCACCGGGAGGACCGAGGCGTCGACGACGTACAGTCCCTCGGCGCCGTGCACCCGGCAGCGCTGGTCCACCACCGCCTCAGGGTCGTCGGCCGGCCCCATCCGGGCGGTGCCGACGGCGTGCCAGCTCGGCGAGACGAACCTGGTCACGGCGCCGCGCAGCAGCCGGTCCTCCCGGACCATCCGGTCGGTCCAGACCAGCACCCGCTCCAGCAGCCCCGCCATCGGCGCCGACCGCAGCAGCTCCCAGGCCTGCCGGACGGCGGCCATCAGCAGTTCGACGTCGGCCGGGTCGGTCGCCAGGCCGAGCAGGATCTCCGGCGGGGTGGCGGCGTCCGCGTCCCGGATCGTCACCGAGCCGCGGGAGGCGGGCCGCAGCACCATGGCGGACAGCCCGACGGCCAGTTCGGCGCGGAGCATGCCGGCGATCAGCGGGTTCGCCGCGACGGGCACCGCGTCCAGCAGGAACAGCCCCAGGTCCGCCGCGGCGCCGGCCGGGTCGGCGGCGCAGCGGGCGGTGACCTGGTGCCAGCTGTCGCCGGCCCGGCAGACCCCGGCGCGGGGCTCGGACCAGAGCACGACCGCCGGGTGGTCGACGAGGTTGCGTCCCACGCCGGGCAGGTCCAGTGCGGGGGTGATGCCCAGGGCGGCCAGCAGCCGCGGGTCGCCGATGCCCGAACGCTGGAGCACCGCCGGGGTGTTGACCGCCCCGGCGGCCAGGGTCACCCGGCCGGCCGCCACCTGCCGGAGCCGTCCGTCGCGGCGCACCTCGACCCCGGTGGCCCGGTTCCGCGCGTCCAGCAGGACCCGGGTCACCGTGCTGCCGGTCCACAGGGTCGGGCCGTCGCCCCGCTCCCGGGCAGGGCGCAGGTGGCTCTCGGCCGTCGAGATCCGGCGCTCGTCGACGGCGTTGGCGGGCGTGACGCCGGCGCCGAGCGCGGCGCCGGAGTTGAGGTCCGCCAGGACGGGCACGCCGAGCCGGGCGCAGCCGTTCAGGAAGGCCCGGGCCGTGGTGGCGAGCGCGTCCTCGCCGGTCCGGCGGATCGGTACCGGTCCGCGCGTGCCGTGCGCCGGCCCCTCGGCGTCGTGGTCCGTCTCCAGGGCGACCAGGTACGGCAGCATCCGCTCCCAGGTCCACTCCGGGTTGCCGGCGGCCGCCCAGGCGTCGAGGTCCGCGGGCAGCGGGCGCAGCGCGAGCGCGCCGTTGACGGCGGAGGAGCCGCCGACCACCTTGCCGACCCCGTACGGGAACCCGCGCCTGGCGCCCTCGGACGCCTTGGCGGTGAAGTCCCAGTTGCGGCCGGTCAGGACGGGCACCCCGGCCCGCTCGTCGGACGCGCCGTCGCCGTCCGGGAGTTCCCCGGCCTCGATCAGCAGCACCCGGCGCCCGGGCCGTCGCGACAGGCGTGCGGCGAGCACCGCCCCCGCCGAGCCCGCGCCGACGACCACGTCGTCCCAGTACGGGATCCCGCTCTCCGTGCTCACCTGCTCACGCCCCCCGCCGGTCCTTGACCAGGGCGGCCAGTCCGGCCACCGTGGGGTTCTCGAAGAGCAGTTGGAGGCCTTCCTCGGTGTCGCCCTCCCACTGGAACGCCTCCCGCACCTTGGTGAGGATGTGCACGGCGTGCAGGGAGTCGCCGCCGAGTTCGAAGAAGTTGTCCTCGACCCCGAAGCCGTCGAACTCCATGACCTCGGCCCAGATCGCGAGCACGGCCGCCTCGAACTCGTCGCGGGGGGCGACGAGTTCCTGCTCGTCCAGTTCGCTCCACGGCGCCGGCAGCGCGGCGGCGTCGACCTTCCCGTTGGCGCTCAGCGGGATCGCGTCGACGAGCAGGCAGTGCTTGGGGACCATGTAGTCGGGGAGGCGCTCGGCCAGCTCCGCCAGCAGTACGGCCGGGTCCGGGCGCACCGGGCCGCCGGGTGCCGCGGCCCCGGGATCGCAGCCGGGTCCGGCCGGGACGGCGTAGGCCACGAGCTGGCGGCGGCCGGTGGCGGGGTTGGTGTCGACCCGGGCGATCGCCCGGCCGACGCCCGGGAGCCGTTCCAGGGTGGCGGCGATCTCGCCGAGTTCCACCCGGTAGCCGTTGAGCTTCACCTGGAAGTCCCGGCGGCCGAGGAACTCGATGTCCCCGCCGGGCAGGTAGCGGCCCAGGTCCCCGGTGCGGTAGAGCGTCTCGCCGGTCTCCGGGTGGCGCACGAAGCGCTCCGCGGTGCGCTGCGGGTCCGCCCAGTAGCCCTTCGCCACGCCGGTGCCGCCGATCCAGATCTCCCCGGTGGCCCAGAGCGGGCGGTCCCGGAACCGGTCGTCGAGGACGTGCAGGGTCTGGTTGGCCAGCGGCTTGCCGTAGGGGATCCTGGCCCACTCGGCCGGCACCTCCCCGATCGGGTAGTGCACCGACCAGATGGAGGCCTCGGTCGCCCCGCCCAGGCTGACCACCTCGGCGCGCGGGTGCCGGGCGCGGACGGCGTCGGGCAGCGCCACCGGGATCCAGTCGCCGCTGAGCAGCACCAGCCGCAGGTCGCCGGCCCGCTCGTCGGACAGGCGGGCCGAGGAGTCCGCCCACAGCTGCATCAGGGCGGGCACCGAGTTCCACACCGTGACGCCGTGGCGCTCGGCCAGCTCGGCCCAGTGCAGCGGGTCGTGCGAGCGCTCGGGGCTCGGCACGACGACGGTGCCGCCGGCCGCGAGGGTGCCGAAGACGTCGTAGACGGACAGGTCGAAGGTCAGCGCCGAGAGGGCGAGCACCCGGTCGGCCGGTCCGACCGCGAAGCGGCGGTTGATGTCCCGAACGGTGTTGACGGCCCCCCGGTGGTCGATCATCACGCCCTTGGGGACGCCGGTGGAGCCGGAGGTGAAGATCACGTAGGCGAGGTCCTCCGGGGCCGGCGCGGTCGGCGGCTCGGTGGCCGGCTGTGCCAGCGTCTCCTCGTCGTCCAGGGTCACCAGGACCGTCCCGGCGGGCCACTCCAGCTCGTCCCGGTAGCGGGTCGAGGTGACCACCAGGGCGGCCCGGCCGGACTCCAGCAGCTGCCGGCGGCGCGCCGCGGGCCACTGCGGATCGATCGGCAGGTAGGCCGCGCCGGAGGCCGTCACCCCGAGGACCGCCGGGATCTGCTCCGGGCCCCTGTCCAGCACCACGCCGACCAGCTCGCCGCGGGAGGCGCCGAGGCCGGCGAGCCGGTGGCCGAGCCGGTGCGCCGAGGCCAGCACGTCGCCGTAGGCGAGCGCGCCGCCCTCGGAGACGACGGCCGTGGCGTCCGGGGTGCGCCGCGCCTGGTCGGCCACGAGGCTCAGCAGCGTCCCGCCGGGCAGGTCGAGGGCGGTGGCGTTGACCCGCTCGCGCTCCTCCAGCTGCGCGGCCGGGGCCCCGACCGTGGGGGCCAGGTCGTCCCAGAGGGCCGGATCGTCGCTCAGCCGGCCGAGCAGGGTCCGGAAGGCGGCGAACATGTCGTCGAGCAGGCCGTCGGGGAACAGCGCCTCCACCGCGTCCCAGTTGAAGACCAGTTCGCCGTTCTCCTCCAGCACCTGGTGGTCGAGCCAGACCTGCGGGGTCTGGCTCACCCCGTGGCGGTAGTCGCCGAAGAACGCCATGCCGTCCATCGTGTCGGCGTCGCCCGAGAAGCCGAGGGCGCTGGTGAAGACGATCGGCATGCCGGCGCCGAGGCCGCTACCGAGCCGGCGGGCCCGCTCGCGCAGCACGCGCACGCCGCTGTACGACAGGTGCTCCAGGTCCCGCATCAGCTGCTGCTGGAAGCCGGCGGTGCGCCGGGCGAAGCTCTCGTCCTGGCCGCCGCTGATCCGCAGCAGGGTCAGCGAGGTGAAGTCGCCGATGATCCCGCCGATCTGCGGGTGCGCCTCGGCGGGCCGGTTGAACAGGGTCAGGTTGAGGGTGAAGTCGCCCTGCGACGTCCACTGGCGCAGCACGTCGGCGAAGGCCGCCAGCAGGACCGACGAGGGGGTCAGGCCGCGCTCCCTGGCGGTCTTCTTGACCAGCTCCCACTGCTCGCGGGGCAGCGAGGCCCGGCGGCGGGTGAAGACGGTCCGCTCGGCCGAGCCGGGCTGGATCGCCAGCGGCAGGTCCGGGGCCGGGGGCAGTTCGTCGAGGCGGTCCAGCCAGTACTTCTCGGCGGCCCGGTACCGGGCGCCGCCGCGCTTCTCCTCCTCGGCGAGGACGAAGTCCCGGTAGCCGATCGCGAACGGCTCCGGCGCCCACTGCTCGTCCTCGTAGTGGCGCTGCCAGTCGCGGAAGAACAGGTCGAAGCTGTAGGCGTCCATGATCAGCAGGTCGAGGCTGACGTGCAGGCGCAGCCCCTCGCGGTGCCGGGTGGCGCGGATGTCGAACAGCGGCCAGGTGTCGGGGGCGAGGACCTGGTGGTCCAGTTCGGCCCGCAGCGAGCGCAGGTGCTCCTCGAAGGCGTCCTCGGTGGCGTCCGCCCGGTCGTAGTGGCGGATCTCGTAGTCCGGGACCTCGGGCAGCACCCGCTGGCGGCCGTCCGGGCCGATCACCGCGCGCAGCATGTCGTGCCGGGCGACGACCTTGCGCAGGCTGCGCTCCAGACGGTCCACCTCCAGGCCGTCGCGGTCGAGCTCGAAGTAGAAGTGGGTGGCCACCCCGCCCAGTTCGAGCGCCCGGTTGTGGCCGATCCAGTAGGCGTGCTGGATGTCGGTGAGCGGGAACGGCTCGTGCCGCTGGTCGGGCCGCGCGGTGAGCGGCGCCGGGCCGGCGCCCTGCCCGGCCGCGCGGAGCAGGTCGATCAGCTCGCCGCGCCGGGCCCGGAGTTCGTCGCGGATCCGGGCGGTGACCGCGCCGGGCGGCGCGATCACTTCGAGGCTGTCGCCGGAGAGCCTCAGCTTGATGCCCAGGTGCTGGAGCTCCGAGATCAGGTCGTGGTCCATCGCGGGTCGTCCCCCTGGGGTCAGTGCTGAGCCGGACACGTGGTCATGAGTGCGGCGACGGCCGCGACGTGGGTGCCGGTGAGCAGGGTGTGGTGGGTGCCGTCGGTCCGGTCGGCGGTGGTCCGGCCGGTGGTGAGCGGGGCCCAGCCCCACTCGGCGGAGTCCGCGTGGGGGTGGTCGGCGAACTCGCTGACCCTCCCGTGCGCCGCCCGGATCACGGTGGTGTCGGCCGTGATCGTCCCGGCGCGGTAGCGGTGGCAGGCGGTGATGATTCCCCGGAACACCGGCCAGCTGAGGGCCAGGTCGGCGGCGTCCGGGAGGTCGAGCCCCTGTTCGCGGGCCAGCGCCACGGCCCGGGCGAGCCGTTCCGCCGCCGGGGCCGCGGCCACCTCGGCGGCCGCCCCGGGGCGCACGGCCGCCGGGTCGAAGCCGATGTCCAGGTCCTCCAGGAACCAGAGCAGCACGGCCGCCTCGTCCGTCTCCCGGGCCCTGTCCGTCTCCCGGGCCCCGTCCGTCTCCCGGGCCCCGGGGGCAGCGGCCCGCTCGGGGGCCGGGGAGTCGATCACCACGAAGCGCTCCACCGTCTCGCCCCGCTGCTCCAGCAGCCGGACCAGTTCGAAGGCGATCACCGATCCGGAGGACCAGCCGGCCACCCGGTACGGCCCGTGCGGGCGGACGGCGAGCAGCGCCCGCGCGTAGCACTCGGCCAGCTCCTCCACCGTGTCCAGCGGATCCCGGCCCACGCCCGGGCCGGGCGCCTGGAAGGCGTGGGCGGGGCCGTCGAGCAGTTCCGCCAGGCCCCGGTAGCAGAGCACGTTCCCGCCCGCCGGGTGCACGAGCAGCCACGGCGTTCCGTCGCCGGTGGCGTCGAGCGCCACCAGCGGGGACCACTCCTCCTGCCCGGCCTCCAGGAGGGCGGCGAGCTCGGCGACCGTCCGGTGCTCCAGCAGCGCCCCGAGCGGGGCGCGCAGCCCGAGCCGCTGGCCGACCAGGCCGATGACGCGCAGCGCCGCGAAGGACTGCCCGCCGAGCTCGAAGAAGTCGTCGTGGACACCGACCGGCTCGATGCCGAGGACCGACTCCCAGATCTCCACGAGGACCTTCTCGGTC
Source organism: Kitasatospora sp. NPDC091257 (assembly GCF_044757675.1). NCBI lineage: Bacteria > Bacillati > Actinomycetota > Actinomycetes > Kitasatosporales > Streptomycetaceae > Kitasatospora > Kitasatospora sp. NPDC091257. The sequence goes on along the minus strand of NZ_JBIVVI010000025.1, from coordinate 5,625 downwards.
TCCGTCCGGGGGGCGGTGTACGTCCGGTCCTGTCCGTCGCAGGCCGGGCCCATGGCCTCCAGCGCGCGGCGGTCCAGCTTGCCGTTGGCGGTGAGCGGCAGGTCGTCGAGCACGACGACGAAGCTCGGCACGAGGTGGCCGGGCAGCCGTTCGGCCAGGAAGCCGCGCAGTTCCTCGGGTTCCGGACGCGGTGCGCCCCGCTCGGCCACGGCGTAGCCGGCGAGCTGGCGTCCCGAGCCGGCGGTGCGGGCGACGACGACGGCGTTCCGTACGGCCGGGTGCCGGGCCAGGGCGTGTTCGATCTCGCCCGGTTCCACCCGGAAGCCCTGGATCTTGACCTGGAAGTCGGCGCGGCCCAGGAACTCGATGTCGCCGTCGGGGCGGTAGCGGCCGAGGTCGCCGGTGCGGTAGAGCCGCTCGCCGGTGGCCGGGTCGGTGACGAAGGAGGCGGCCGTCCGGGCGGGGTCGTCGAGGTAGCCGAGCGCGACTCCGGTGCCGCCGATGTACAGGTCGCCGGTGACCCAGTCGGGGGCGTCGCGGCCGGTCCGGTCCAGCACCCGCCAGGTCTGGTTGCCCAGGGGGCGGCCGTAGGGGATGCTCGCCCAGTTCGGGTCCACCCGGTCGATCGGGTGGTGGATGGACCAGATCGACGCCTCGGTGGCGCCGCCGAGGCTGACCACACGCGCCCCGGGCGCGATCCGCCGGATCAGCGCCGGGAGCCGGACGGGGATCCAGTCGCCGCTGAGCAGGACCACGCGCAGCGCGGGGAAGGTCAGCCCGGCCTGCTCGGCGGCCTCGGCGAACAGCTGCATGATCGCCGGTACCGAGTTCCAGACCGTGACGCCGTGCTCGCGCACCAGGTCGGCCCACTGCCCCGGGTCGGCCGACCCGGGCGGCGGCAGCAGCAGGGTCGCGCCGGCCTCGGCGGTGCCGAAGACGTCGTAGACGGACAGGTCGAAGCAGAGCGAGGACACCCCGAGGACCACGTCGCCGGGGCCGATGCCGAACCGGCGGTTGATGTCGACCACGGTGTTCAGCGGCCCGCGGTGGTCGAGCACCGCGCCCTTGGGCCTGCCGCTCGACCCCGAGGTGTAGATGACGTACGCGGTGTCGCCCGCATCGCCCGCCCGGGCCGGCGCGGGACCGGCTTCGGCGGCGGGCTCCCCCGCCGTCAGCACCGGGCAGTCGGCGACGGCGGCGATCGACTCCCGTTCCCCGGCCGAGGTGACGACGGCCGCCGCGGGGGTGTCGGCGAGCAGTTCGCCCACGCGTTCCCGCGGCCAGGCGGGGTCGATGGGCACGTAGGCGGCGCCGGCCGCGAGCACGCCGTACACGGCGGCGATCTGCTCGTCGCCCTTCGGCAGGACGACGGCGACCTTGTCCCCGGGGCGCACCCCGGCCGCGGCCAGCCGGGCGGCCAGCTCCTGGGCGCGGGCGTGCAGTCGCCGGTAGTCCACGGCGCCGTCCGCGGTCAGCACGGCCGCGGTGTCGGGCCGCTGCGCGGCCTGCCGGGCGAGCGCGCGGTCGAGCAGGCCCGTGGGCACGGGGCCGGCCGTGTCGTTGACGGCGGCCCGGCGCTCGCGCTGGGCGGCCGGCAGCAGGTCGAAGGAGCGGCGCTCCCAGGCGGCCGGGTCGTCGGCGAGCAGCAGGAGCAGGTCGCGGTAGGCGGCGTGCATGGCGTCGATCAGCCCGGCGGGGAACATCGCCTCGATGAGGTCCCAGACCACCCACAGGCCGCCGTCGCTCTGCTCCCAGAACTGGTTGTCGAGCAGCACCTGGGGCGTCTCCAGGTGGCTGAAGACCGGCTGGTCCAGGTGTCCCATGAACAGGCCGCTGCCGACCACGAACGGGCAGGCCGCCCGGCCCGGGGTGCGGCGCACCTGGTTGAGGGTCTGGAGCACCTTCACCCCGCTCCAGTAGGTGTGCTCCATGTCGGTCATGACCCGGGTCTGCAGCCGCCGCGCCCGGTCGTGGAACGGCTCGTCGTGCCGCCAGTCCACCTCCAGCGGGTAGAGCGAGGCGAAGTTGCCGACCACCTCGGTGATCTGGGGGTGGATCGGCAGCCGGTGGGTCATCATGTTGTTGAGCAGGAAGTGCCGCGAGCCGCTCCAGTGCGCCACCGTCTCGGCGTAGACCGCGTACACCGCGTTGGTGGGGGTGACGCCGTGGTCCGTGGCGCGCCGCTTGAAGCGGGCCCACTGCTCGGCGTCCAGGGTGAACTCGCGCCGGGTCAGCCGGGCCCGGGTCCGGGTGTCCGCGCCGCTCACCAGCGGCAGGTTCGGCGCCTCGGGCCAGTCGGCCATCCGGTCGCACCAGTACGCCCGGGAGGCCTCGCCGCGCTCCGAGTCCTCCAGCGCGGCCAGCGCCAGCACGCAGTCGCGGTAGCCCAGTTCGAGGTCGTCCAGGGCCTCGGACGGGTCGTGGTAGGCGCGCAGCACGCTGTCCAGGAAGCGGCCGGTGCCCGGGCCGTCGCTGAAGAAGTTGTTGTTGTTGTAGTGCAGCCGGGCCCGGCCGTCGCCGTAGCGGGTGATCCGCACGTCCATCCAGGGCCAGGTGTCCAGCGGGAGTTCGGCCGCCTGCATCTCGTCGCGGGTCCGCTCGACGGCGGTCATCGCCTCGGCCTCGCCGGCCTGCCGCAGGTCCGCCACCCGCACCCGTACGGGCGCCGGGTCGCGGACGGTCTCCAGTTGGAGGTCCTCCCGCACCACCACCAGGCTGCCGCGCTGGCGGTGCAGCATCCGGTTGAGCGCGGCCTCGAAGCGCTCCGGGTCGAGCTCCGCGAAGTCGAACTCCATGTACTGGTGCGGCCGGACGTGGTACTCGAACTGGGCGGTGCTGCCGACCAGGAAGGACATCTGCAGGTCGGACGGGGGGAACGGTTCGTGGCGCCGCTCGGGGTCGGGTACCGCCCGCGGCAGCGCGCCGGCCTGCCGGGCGGTGTCGCCCAGCTTCAGGAGGGCGATCAACTCGGCCTTGTTCTCGGCGAGTTCGTGCCGGATGTGGTCGGGAAGCGAGCCGGCGGCGGCGCGCACCTCGATGCGGTCGCCGTCGACCAGCCGCAGCCGGACGCCGTGCTGGGCGAGCCGGCCGAGCAGCTCGGCCGGGTCGCCGTGCCGTCCGTGTGCTGTCATTCCGGGAACTCCTGTTCGGGCGGTCGGGGGCGCGGGCCCTGGCGGGCCGGGCCCCGCGGGGAGGCTGGGCGAAGTCGGGTGGTGGGGAACGGGGCGCGACGGCGCCCGGTGGTGCGGGGGCGGGGCCGCCGGGGCGGCCCGCGGTCCTCGGAGACCGCGGGACGTCCCGGGGCGGCCGACGGCACGGCCCGCGGGCGGGTCAGAAGGTGAGGACCTCGACGTCCCCGGCCTCGTCGGCCCCGCCGTCGTCGGCGGCGACCAGGCTCCGGAGCGTGATCTGCCGCAGGATCAGGTCGACCACGTCGGCGACGGTGTTGCCGCCGAACACGAAGGAGGGCGGGACGTCCGCGGAGAAGTCCGCCAGCAGCCGGTTGCGCAGCCGGACCGCGGTCAGCGAGTCCAGACCCAGCTCGTTCAGCCGCCGGTGTCCGAAGGTCGGGCGCAGCTCGTCCCGCTGGCGCGCCGTGAGGCCCAGCAGCTCGCCGGCGGCGGCCAGCAGGTCCTCGGTGACGGCGGCCCGCCCGGCCCGCGGGTCGCGCAGGGCGAGTTCGACCGCCTGCTCGGCGGTGCGGTGCCCGGCCGGCTCCGCCGGCGCCTGCGGCGACCGCCCGTCGAGGGACGGCTCCGCGGCCCGCGCCGGGGCCAGGCCGCTCAGCAGGGTGTACGGCGGCCGCCGGTCGTCGGCGGCCGTGAACGCGGCCCAGTCGACCGCCGCCAGGCCCACCACCGGCAGGTCGCCGCCCAGCACGCGCCCGAAGGCCGTCAGGGCCTCGTCGGTGCCGATCCCGGTGATGCCGGCGCGGGCGAGCCGGGCGAGCAGCTCCGGGCGGGCGGCCAGGCCGGCCTCGGCCCACGGGCCCCAGTTGATGCTGAGGGCCGGCTGCCCGTCGTGGCACCGCTGTTCGGCGAGAGTGTCCAGGAAGGCGTTGGCGGCGGCGTAGTTGGCCTGGCCGGCCGATCCGGTCAGCGAGGCGAGCGAGGAGTAGAGCACCAGGAAGTCGAGCCCGGCGTCGGCGGTCAGGGTGTGCAGGTGCTGCGCGCCCCGGACCTTCGGCCGCAGGACCGCGGCGAAGCGGCCGCGGTCGAGGTCGACCAGCGGGGCGTCGTCGGTGGTCCCGGCGGCGTGGACGACGCCGCGCAGCGGGGGCAGCTCCCGGCCGATCCGCCCGAACAGGCCGGTCATCGCCGGCAGGTCGGCCACGTCGGCGGGCCAGAGCTCGACCCGCACACCGCCGGCCCGCAGCTCCGCGACCTCCCGCGGGGGTTCGGCCGGCACGGAACGGCCCGTCAGCACCAGGCAGCGCGCACCCAGGTCGGCGAGCCGACGGGCGGTGGCCAGGCCCAGCGCGCCGAGTCCGCCGGTGACCAGGTAGCTGCCGTCCGCCCGGACGGGTGCCGTCGGCGAGCCGCCGAGCGCGGCCTCCCGCAGCCGGGCGGCGTACCAGCGGCCGTCCCGCACCGCCAGGTGGCCGCGCCCCGCGAGGCCGGCGACCCGCGCCAGCAGTCCGGCCAGCGTCGGCGGGGTCCGGCGCGGTTCGAGGTCCACCTGGACGCACGTGAGGTCGGGGTACTCGGCGACGACCGCCTTGGCCAGTCCGGTCAGCGGCGCCTGGCCGGCGTCCGGGCGGGTCGGCGCCTGCGGCACCCGCACCGCGCCGGCCGAGCAGACGACCAGGTCGGGCCGGTCCGCGCCGAACTCCCGCAGGAACCCGCGCAGGATCGCGAAGGCCGTGCCGGCGAGCACGACGGCGTCGTCCCCGGCGCTCTGGAGGACCAGTCCGGCGACCCCGTCCACCCGGCCGCGGGCCTCGGCGAACAACCGGGCCACCGCCTCGTCCGAGGCGTCCGGGGCGACCAGCAGACCCAGGGCCGGGACGGCCGCCTCGGCGCACCAGCCGTCCACCAGCGACGCGTCCGTCCCGCAGACCAGCCAGGTGCCCGGCCGGCCGGCGGTACCCGCCTCCGGCGCCGGCACCCAGTCGGTGCGGTAGCCCCGCACCGCGGCCCCGGCCGCCGCTCCAACCGCCGCTCCGGCCGCCGCCGCGATCCGCTCCGGCGCGACCGGCCGCAGCCGCAGCGCCTCGACGGTGGCCAGCCGTTCGCCGTCCTCGGACACCAGCTCCAGGTCGAAGGAGCGTTCGCCGTCGGCGCCGGTTCCGGCGTCCCGGGCCACGCACCACAGCCGCGAGGGCAGCGGACGGTGGACGGTGATCCGGTCGATGCCCACCGGCAGGAGCAGCTCCCCGGTGTCGCCGAGGAACGCGGCGGTCGTGTGGAAGCACGCGTCGAGCAGGACGGGGTGCGCCCGGTACGCCGCCCGGTCCTCGGCCGGGAGGTCCGCCTCCACCAGTCCGACGGCCTCCTTCTCGCCCGCCCACAGCGCCCGGAGGGCGCGGAAGGCCGGGCCGTACTGGAGGCCCCGGGCGCGCAGCGTCCCGTACAGGGCGTCGACGTCCCGCTCGGCCAGGGCGGCCCGCAGGAGGCCGGGGTCGAC
>NZ_JBIVVI010000024.1:0-18599 GCF_044757675.1 Kitasatospora sp. NPDC091257 | reverse complement strand
CAGGTTGGCGACACTCAGCAGGGTGATCCGGCGCAGCGGCTCCGCCCGCTCCGGCGCGTCACCCCGGGGGCGGCACGGCCCGGACGTGCGACGCTTGAATCGAACAGATGTTCTTTGTACTCTCCGGCGAGGAGTTTTCCACAGGCCGAGCCCGATCGAGCCCGTTTGTCAGTGGGACGCGCTAGCGTCGAGGACGATGAAGCGCACAGCACAGAACCCGAGGGAAAAAGCCATGGCAGGTACGGACCGCGAGAAGGCCCTGGAGACCGCTCTCGCCCAGATCGAGCGGCAGTTCGGCAAGGGCTCGGTGATGCGCCTCGGCGAGAAGGCCAACGAGCCGGTCGAGGTGATCTCCACCGGGTCCACCGCCCTGGACGTCGCCCTCGGGGTCGGCGGCATCCCGCGCGGCCGGGTGGTCGAGATCTACGGCCCCGAGTCCTCCGGCAAGACCACCCTGACCCTGCACCTGGCCGCCAACGCCCAGAAGGCCGGCGGCACGGTCGCGTTCGTCGACGCGGAGCACGCGCTCGACCCGGAGTACGCCAAGAAGCTCGGCGTGGACACCGACGCCCTGCTGGTCAGCCAGCCGGACACCGGTGAGCAGGCGCTGGAGATCACCGACATGCTGATCCGCTCCGGCGCGATCGACCTGGTGATCATCGACTCGGTCGCGGCGCTCGTGCCGCGCGCCGAGATCGAGGGCGAGATGGGCGACTCGCACGTCGGTCTGCAGGCCCGACTGATGAGCCAGGCGCTGCGCAAGATCGCCGGTGCGCTGAACCAGTCGAACACCACCGCGATCTTCATCAACCAGCTGCGCGAGAAGATCGGCGTGATGTTCGGTTCGCCGGAGACCACGACGGGTGGCCGGGCGCTGAAGTTCTACGCCTCGGTCCGCCTCGACATCCGCCGGATCGAGACCCTGAAGGACGGCACCGAGGCGGTCGGCAACCGCACCCGCGTCAAGGTGGTCAAGAACAAGGTCGCCGCGCCGTTCAAGCAGGCCGAGTTCGACATCCTCTACGGCGTGGGCATCAGCCGCGAGGGCGGCCTGATCGACATGGGCGTGGAGCACGGCTTCATCCGCAAGTCGGGCGCCTGGTACACCTACGAGGGCGACCAGCTCGGCCAGGGCAAGGAGAACGCCCGCAACTTCCTGCGGGACAACCCGCAGCTCGCCGACGAGATCGAGCGGAAGATCAAGGGCAAGCTCGGCATCGGCCCGAAGGTGGAGGAGCCGGCCGAGAGCGGGGCCGACGCCGCCGCTGCTGCTCCCGCCGCCGACGGCGCCGCCAAGCCGATCACCGCGACCGCCACCAAGACGGCCGCGGCGAAGAAGACGGCGGCGGCCAAGGCCTGATCCGTTGACGCAGTACGACACGGTGGGCGGCGGCCCGGCGGGCCCGGAGGACGACGACTACGGCCCGCCGGACTGGTTCGCCGCGGTCGCGGAGGAACCGGAGCCGGCGGCCGAGAGGCCCGGGCGGAGGCCCTCCCAGCGCGACCGCCGCTCCACCACGCAGTGGGCATCCGGCCCCGAGCCGGAGTTCGACCTGGCTCCGGACCGGGCGGTGCGCGGCGCGGCGCCCGGGCCGGAGCCGGCGGAAGCATCGGTCGAGGCGCTCGGCCTGGTCTCCGCCTCCGAGCTGCCCACCGGCCGCCGACGACGGCGCTCGGCCCGGGAGGCCGAGGAACTCGAAGCGGCGGGGCCCGCTTCGGCACCGGCGGCCGTGGAGAGCGGCCGGGGCGGAGGCGAGGCGGCCGGTCACGGGGGTGCGGCCGCCTCGGCCTCCCGTCGCGGCGCCCGTCGGGGCCGTTCCGCGGCCGGGCCGTCCGGGGAGGAGGGCACCGGCCGTGCCTCCCGGAAGCAGGCCGAGGAGTCGGTCGATCCGGAGACCCGCGCGCGGGACATCTGCCTGCGGCTGCTGACCGGCGCCGCCAAGACCCGCAAGCAGCTCGCCGACGCCCTGCGCAAGCGGGAGATCCCGGACGAGGTCGCCGACGAGGTGCTCACCCGGCTCGAAGAGGTCGGGCTGATCGACGACGCGGCCTTCGCCGCGGCCTGGGTGGAGTCCCGGCACGCCGTCCGGGGCCTGTCCCGGCGGGCGCTGACCCAGGAGCTGCGCACCAAGGGCGTCGCCGCCGACCTGGTCGAGCAGGCCGTCGCCCAGGTCGACCACGACGACGAGACGGACGCGGCCCGGGCGCTGGTGGAGCGCAGGCTGCGCTCCACCCGAGGGCTGGACGCACAGGTGCGCACCCGGCGGCTGGTCGGGATGCTGGCCCGGCGCGGCTACTCCGAGGGACTGGCGTTCCGGGTGGTGCGCAGCGCGCTGGAGGAGGAGCGGAGTGAACTGTCGGGTCGGGAGTAGTGGCAGTTCTGTAGGCGTCCTGGAGTGAACCAGGTCAACCCTTGACCCTTTCATGACCCCCACCTAGCCTCGCCATCAGTTCCCGGGGCGCCTCCGTACGGCGGCCCGCGCGGCGACGGGGGAGTGGGCGGCACATGGGGATCTCGGCGGGCACCGGCCCGGGCGGCTCGCTGGTGGCGGTCGCCGGATCGGCCGCGTTCCTGCTGCTGGTGTTCGCGGTGGCCGCCGGACTGGTGATCAGGCGGCTCCGGGCGGCCGGCACAGCGCGCTGGCCGAGGCCGAGCAGGCCCGTCGGCGGGCCGAGGAGCAGAGCGCCGGGCAGCGGGCCGAACTCGCCCGGCGCGAGCAGGACATGGCCGAGGAGCTGCGCAGGCTGCGCCGCCGCGAGGACGAACTGGCGGAGCGCTCGGCCGAGTTGGAGCGGTCCCGGAGCGAGTCCGAGGCGCTGGTCGCCTGCCGGGTGGCGGCGCTGGAGCGGGCCGCCGGGCTCTCCGCCGAGCAGGCCCGCGCCGAACTCCTGCGGGAGGCCGAGGAGTCGGTCCGGCGGGAGGCCGCGGTCACCGTCCGGGAGATCGAGCGCGAGGCCAAGGAGGAGGGCGAGCGTCGGGCCCGGGACATCGTCGCCGGGGCGATCCAGCGGCTGGCGACGGAGCAGACGATGGAGAGCGCCGTGACCGTCCTGCCGTTGCCCAACGAGGACATCAAGGGCCGGATCATCGGTCGGGAGGGCCGCAACATCCGGGCCTTCGAGGCGGTCACCGGCGTGAACCTGATCGTCGACGACACCCCCGAGTCGGTGCAGCTGTCCTGCTTCGACCCGGTCCGCCGGGAGACCGCTCGGCTCACCCTGGAGCAGCTGGTCGAGGACGGCCGGATCCACCCGACCCGGATCGAGCACCTGCACGAGCGCAGCCGCGAGGAGGTCGGGCAGCGCTGCGTCCGGGCCGGCGAGGACGCCCTGCTGGACGCCCGGGTCGGCGCGATGCACCCCGAACTCGTCCGCACCCTGGGCTCGTTGCGCTACCGGGCGTCGTACGGGCAGAACGTGCTCGGGCACCTGCTGGAGTCCGCGCACCTGGCCGGGATGATGGCCGCCGAGCTCGGGGTGGACCCGGAGCCGGTGCGGCGCGCGGCGCTGCTGCACGACATCGGCAAGGCGCTCACCCATGAGTCGGAGGGCAGCCACGCGGCGGTGGGCGCGGAGCTCGCCCGGCGGTACGGCGAATCCCCCGAGGTGGTGCACGCGATCGCCGCCCACCACAACGAGGTCGATCCCCGGACGGTGACGGCCGTGCTGACCCAGGCCGCGGACGGCTGCTCGGGCGGTCGGCCAGGCGCGCGCAAGGAGTCGCTGGAGCTGTACGTGCGGCGGCTGGCGCGGCTGGAGGAGATCGCGCGCTCGCACCAGGGCGTGGCCGAGGTGTACGCGATGCAGGCCGGCCGCGAGGTCCGGGTGATGGTCCGCCCGGACGCGGTGGACGACCTGGGCGCGGAGCTGATCGCCCGTGAGGTCGCCCGCCAGTTCTCGACCGAGCTGACCTACCCGGGCCGGATCCGGGTGACGGTGGTCCGCGAGAGCCGGGCCACGGCGGTGGCCGGCTAGGACGGCCCGCCAGGAGACCTGCCAGACCTGCCTAGACCTGCCAGGACCGGCCGGGCCGTCCCGCCAGGACCCGCCAGGACCCGTCAGGACACGCCCTGGCTCGGGGAGTCCACCTCGCGGGGCGCGGGTTGCTCGGCCGGGTCGGGGGCCGGGGTGAGCGTGGCCGGGCCGCCGCGGGCGCGGTCGGCGAGGGCGAGGAGGTCCTCGGCGACGGCGCCCTGGGTGACGCCGACGAGGTGGCCGTCCGGGCGGATCAGCAGGACGGTGTGCGGGCCGGCGCCCGGGTAGTCCTCGGTGACCAGCACCTCGGCGGGGACGGGCAGCGCGGCGGCGACCTCGGCGAGGCGGGGCATCAGGCCGGCGCCGAGCCAGTGCTCGGAGGACCAGACGGCGGTGCCGGGGGCGACCAGCAGCAGCAGGAAGGTGGTGCCGAGCCGGGCGTGCAGGTGGTCGGGGGTGCCGTCGTCGGCGAGCACCGGAAGGTCCGGGACGAGCACCCCGGGGGCGGTGGCGGGCAGCAGCTCGCTGAGCGAGGTGGTGCCGCGCGCGCCGCGCTGCACCGGGACCCGGCCGGGGACGCCGGAGGGCGCCGCCGGGTAGGCGGGCGCGCCGCCGAACCGGCCGGTGCCGAGCTGGCCGTCGGCGAGCAGCGGGGCGTGCTTGCGGAAGCCGCCGACCAGCAGCGAGCGCCGGGTCTGCTGCCAGCCGCGCAGCGGGCGCAGCAGCGGCATGGACTGGTCGACCGCGCGCAGCCGGGCGCCGACCGCACCGCGCCGCTCGGCCTCGTAGCCGTCCAGCAGCGATCCGCCGGGCTGCGGGCCGCCGGAGTGGAGGTGCCAGGCGAGGGCCAGCCGCCAGGCGAGGTTGTCGGCGTCGCGCAGCCCGTCCGGGAGGTTCTGCATGCCGAGCGCGCCGTGCAGGTGGGCGGCGTCGCCGGCCAGGAAGCAGCGGCCGATCCGGAAGCGGGCGGCGAGTCGCTGCTGGGCGGTGTGGTCGGCGGCGGCCAGCAGTTCGAAGCGGGGCAGCTCGCCGCACCAGCCGGTGAGGGTGGAGGTGACCCGGGTGAGCAGGGTGTCGCCGGTGACGATGCCGGGCCAGGTGGCGTGCGGGTCGACCGTCTCGGTGGCGGCGGGCCGGCCGGGGGGCAGTCGCCAGTCGAGCCGCCAGACGCCGTCCGGCAGCGGACGGGCGGAGGCCTCGCGGTCGCCCCGCCACGGGGGCTCGCGGTGCAAGCGGGCGCCGTCGAAGGGCAGGTCGACCCGGACGGTGGCGATGGCGTTGCGGTCGACCGCCGGGCGGCCGGGGAAACGGATCTTCAGGAGCTTGCGGACGGTGGATCTGGCGCCGTCGCAGCCGACCAGGTGGCTGCCGCGCCACCAGGTGGTGGAGCCGTCCTGGGTGCCCATGGTGCGGATGCTGACGCCGTCCCGGTCCTGTTCGAGTTCGACGACCCGGTTGAGCGGGACCAGCTTGATCAGCGGGGTGCCGGTGAGGGCGTCGCGCAGCCCGCGCTGGAGGCGGTGCTGGGGCAGGTGGTAGGTGGGCGAATCGGTGAGGTCGATCCGCAGCACCTCCTGGCGGCGGCGCCAGACGGCGAAGGAGTCCCACAGCGCGGAGTCCGAGGCGGCCCGCGGGTAGCCGATCCGGGTCAGGAAGGCGGCGGTGTCGGCGCCGAGCACGAGGCTGCGCGGGCCCTCGGGACAGAGTCCGGAGCCCTCGTCCAGGACGATGGTGGGTACCTCGTGCCGGGCCAGGGCGAGGGCCAGGGCCAGACCGACCGGTCCGGCCCCGACCACGATCACCGGGTCCATGAGGGAACCTCCGGGCGCGAACCGGCCGATCGGCCGGCGTCAGTTACCGCTGCCGCATATGCCGCGTGGATGCTCCCGGGAGGTGTCACGAAGAGCAATGCAACAGTTCACCTGCGTGTCCGTCAAGCAGAAGCTGAAGTGCGCCGGTTCGCGCCGCGACGGCCGCGTGCTTCGATCCAGCGTGCGAGCGCGGTCAACAGAAGGCACATCACGATGTAGATCGGGCCGATCACGAGCACCACGGGGATGTAGGGGAAGCCCGCGGCGTTGATCGGCTGGCTGGCGATCTTCTTGCCCATGAACAACAGTTCGCTGTAGGTGATGACGAAGCCGAGCGAGGTGTCCTTGAGGGTGACGACCAGCTGGCCGATCATCGAGGGCAGCATCGAGCGGACGGCCTGCGGCACCAGGATCGACATCATCACCTGGGTCTTGCGCATGCCGAGCCCGTACGCCGCCTCGCCCTGGCCGCGCGGGACGGCGTTGACGCCGCTGCGGATGATCTCGGCCTGGACCGCCCCGTTGTAGAGGGTGAGACCGAGCACCAGCGCCCACATCGGCTGCTGGGCGAAGAAGGCGTAGTAGAGCCCGACGATCAGGATCAGCAGCGGCATCGCCCGGAAGAACTGGGTGAAGGCCGTGCAGAACCAGCGGACCGGCCGGTGGTCGGAGAGCTGACCGGCCGCCAGCAGCGCGCCCAGAGTGAGCGAGAAGGCTGCCGCGAGCCCGAAGGCCTCCAGGGTGGACAGCAGGCCGTCCACGATCTGCTGCTGGACGAAGGTGTACTGGAAGGCGTCCCAGAGGCCGGCGTCGAACTGGCCGTTGTCGTTCAGCGCGTTGAAGACGTACCAGAGGAGACCGGCGATGCCGAGCACCGAGAGGACGCCGAACATGCGGTACCGGGTACGGGCCTTCGGGCCGGGGGTGTCGTAGAGGACACTCGCCGACGCCTGACGGTTCAGAATGCTCATCGGGCCACCGCCAGTCGGGATTCCAGGAAGCGGAAGAAGGTGGCGACCGTGGCGCTGATCAGCAGGTAGGCGCAGGCCACCCAGAAGAAGATGGCGAAGATCGAGTAGCCGCGCTCGGAGAAGGTCTGCTGGGCGCTGTACAGCTCGGGGACGCTGAACGCGCCGGCGATCGCCGAGTTCCTGGGCAGGGCGATGAACACGCTGCTCATCGGGCCCAGGACGGTCCGGGCGGCCTGCGGCAGGACGACCAGGGTGAGGGTCTGGCCGAAGGTCATGCCCAGGCTGCGGGCGGCCTCCGCCTGGCCCAGCGGCACGGTGTTGATGCCGGAGCGGATGACCTCGCAGACGAACGAGGCGGTGTACCCGCCGAGCGCCAGCACCGCGAACGCCAGGTGGCTGAAGTGCACGCCCAGCGGCGGCAGGCCGAAGGTGACGGCGAAGAACAGCAGCGTCAGCGGGGTGTTGCGGAAGAGCGTCACCCAGGCGGTGCCGAAGGCGCGCAGGACCGGCACCGGGGAGACCCGGAAGGCCGCCAGCAGGGTGCCCAGCAGCAGGGCGAGAAGAGCGCTGAGCGCGCTCACCTCGATCGTCTGTAGGAAGCCGTCGCGGAACAACGCGAAGTTGTCGTCCTCGAACAGGAACCCCATCCGGCGGCCCTCCTCTCAGTTCATGGTCGGGAGTCGACGTACGGCGGGCGGATCAGTAGCGCTCGAGGGCCGGGACGTCCGGCGCCGGGGAGCCGGAGGCGCCCAGGGTCGCGTCGTAGGCCTTCTTCCAGTCGCCGTTGTCCTCGTGGGCCTTGAGGGCGTCGCTGATCGCGTCGCGCAGCGCCTTGTCGTCCTTGTTGAGGCCGACGCCGTAGTTCTCCTTGGTGAACGGCTTGCCGACCACCTTGAGCTTGGGGCTGTACTTGGAGGCGTAGCCCTTGAGGATCGCGTCGTCGGTGGTGACCGCGTCGACCTCGCCGGACAGCAGCTTCTCGACGCAGGCCGAGTAGGTGTCGAACTGGGTGACCTTCGGGTTGTACTGCTGGATGTTCTTGATCGAGGTCGAGCCGGTGGCGGTGCAGACGTTCTTGCCGCCGGTGCTCTCCGGGCCGGTGATCGTGGTGTTGTCGGCCTTCACCAGCAGGTCCTGGCCGGCGATGTAGTACGGGCCGGCGAAGGAGACGCTCTTCTTGCGCTCGTCGTTGATGCTGTAGGTGCCGACGTAGAAGTCGATCTGGCCCTTGGCGATGGCCGGCTCGCGCTGCGAGGAGACCAGGGTCTGCCACTTGATCTGCTGCGGGGTGAAGCCGAGGTCGGCGGCGATCATCTTGGCGATCTCGATGTCGAAGCCGCTGCGGTCGCCGCTGGCGACGTCCTCCCAGCCGAGGTTCGGCTGGTCGGCCTTGGCGCCGATGATCAGCTGGCCACGCTTCTTGGCCTCGGCGAGGACCGCGGAGTCCACCTTGACGTCGGTCTTGACCGTGTAGCTCGGCAGCTTCGGGGCGCCGGCGCCGCTGCTCGCGGCGGTGGCGCCGGGGGTGCCGTCCTTGCCGCAGGCGGCGGTGGCGGTGAGCGCGACGGCACAGAGCGCGACGGCGAGGGTGCGGGACGTCCTCATGAGGGTTCTCCTGGGGCTGGGCCGCGGTGTCAACCGGGCTCTGGCGTCTGGAAGGCGTGCACGGGCGGGGCCGGCCGGCACTGCGGCCGGGGGCGGTCCCGCCGGTCTCGAAGCGTCAGTGGTGGAGGATCTTCGAGAGGAAGTCCTTGGCGCGCTCGGAGCGCGGCGCGGTGAAGAAGGCGTCCGGGGTGTTCTGCTCGACGATCTTCCCGTCGGCCATGAACAGGACCCGGTTGGCGGCGGAGCGGGCGAAGCCCATCTCGTGGGTGACCACGACCATCGTCATGCCGTCCGCGGCGAGCTGGCGCATGACCTCCAGCACCTCGTTGACCATCTCCGGGTCCAGCGCCGAGGTGGGCTCGTCGAAGAGCATCACCTTGGGCTTCATCGCCAGCGCGCGGGCGATCGCCACGCGCTGCTGCTGGCCGCCGGAGAGCTGGGCCGGGAACTTGTCCGCCTGCGCGCCGACGCCGACCCGCTCCAGCAGCTCCCGGGCGGTCTTCTCGGCCTGCGGGCGGGGCACCTTGCGCACCTTCACCTGGCCGATGACCACGTTCTCCAGCACGGTCTTGTGCGCGAACAGGTTGAAGCTCTGGAACACCATGCCGACCTCGGCGCGCAGCCGGGCCAGTTCCTTGCCCTCGTCGGGCAGCGGCCGGCCGTCGATCGTGATCGCGCCGGAGTCGATCGTCTCCAGCCGGTTGATCGTCCGGCAGAGCGTCGACTTGCCCGAGCCGGACGGGCCGATCAGCACGACCACCTCGCCCTGGGCGATCCGGAGGTCGATGTCCTGCAGGACGTGCAGCGCGCCGTAGTGCTTGTTGACGTTGCTCAGCACGACCAGTGGGGCGGCTGCGGGGGTGGAGTCCTCGACCGGGCTCTCGGTCATCGCGCCTGCTCCCTCTGTCGTCGAATCACGCCTGTCCGAGAAGTCTCAACTCCCTTGACAAGCAATGGTGGTACGGATCCGGGGGCCGAGGCCGGCGGAGCCGCGGCCCCCGGTGGGCCGACCTTAGGAGCCATGACCGCGCGCCGTCAGCCGATCTGAGCGGAACTTGAGGATCACGAAACGGCCACACGGCGCTCGCACGCTGTTCGCGCGGGCGCCGACGGGGCATGTCACAGCGGGAATCCGCTCCGGTGCTCCCCGTTCCCCCCGGGCCCGGTGCGCGGTCGAACCTGGCGCCGGGCCGTTCACTGGCCCATACTGCGCAGGACCGGGACCTGAACGATCGGCCCGGTGATCATCGGTGATCACGTGGGGGAAGGAGGAGGACAGGATGCGACTGCTGCTCGTCGAGGACGACGAACGCGTGGCCGCCGCGCTGGTCGCGGTGCTGGGCCGGCACGGCTTCCAGGTCCGGCATGCCCGCAGCGGGCACGAGGCGCTGGACGCCCTGGTGCCGGACGGCAACGAGCCGTACCGCGTGGTGCTGCTCGACCTCGGACTGCCCGACCGCGACGGCTTCGAGGTGTGCAGCCGGATCAGGGCCGGCAGCGGCGTGCCGGTGATCATGGTCACCGCCCGCGCCGACGTCCGCTCCCGGATCCACGGCCTCAACCTGGGCGCCGACGACTACGTCACCAAGCCGTACGACATGGGCGAGCTGCTCGCCCGCATCCACGCCGTGGCCCGCCGCGGCGCCGCCCCCGCCGCGGTGGCGGTGCCCGCGCCCGACACCGTGCCGCAGCAGCGCGGCCCGCTGGAGTCCCGCGGCATCCGGATCGACCGGGAGCGCCGCCGGGTCAGCGTGGACGGCCGCGACGTGCCGCTCACCCGCAAGGAGTTCGACCTGCTCGCGCTGCTCGCGCAGAGCCCCGGCGTCGTCTACCGGCGCGAGCAGATCTTCAGCGAGGTCTGGCGCAGCGGCTGGGAGGGCAACGGGCGCACCCTGGAGGTGCACATCGGCTCGCTGCGCAACAAGCTGGCGCTGCCCGGCCTGGTCGAGGCCGTGCGCGGGGTCGGCTACCGGCTGATCCCCGACTGCCCGACGCCCGCCGCGGCCGAACCGGCCCCGAGCGCCCCCGCGGAGCACTGACCGCACGTGCGCACCCGCCTGCTCGGCATCCTGATCGCCCTCATGCTCTGCGTCCTGGCCGCCCTGGGGCTGCCGCTCGCGGCGGCGGTCGCGGCGGCCGAACAGACCAAGGTGGTCGTCGACCGGCTCGACGACGCCGCCCGCCTCGCCCAGGACCTGCCCACCTCCGGCGCCGCCGACTCCGCCCGCAAGGGCGACCCGGAACCCGCCCCGGGCGACGGCAGCCGGCAGCGCGCGATCGAGGCCGAGGTCCGCCGCTACCACGACCTGTACGGCGTGCGCCTGGGCATCTTCCAGCGCGACGGCGTTCCGCTCGCCGTCGCCCCGGACGACTGGCGGGTGCCCTCCGGGGGCTGGGGCGCCCAGGCCTTCCAGGAGGCACTGGACGGGCGGCGCAGCCACAACCCGCCGCAGGTCTGGCCGTGGACGCCGGACCGGACGATCACCGTCGCCGCCCCCGTGGTGCGCGACGGCGACGTGGTCGCGGTGGTGCTCAGCGAATCCCCGGCCGAGGCGCTGCGCACCCGGGTGGTGCACAAGTGGCTGGTGATCGGCGCGGGCGAGGCCGCCGCGATGATCGTCGCCGTGCTGCTCGCCGTCCGGCTCACCGAGTGGGTGCTGCGCCCGGTGCGCACCCTGGACCGGGCCACCCACGACATCGCCACCGGCCGGATGGCCGCCCGGGTCGCCCCGGGCGGCGGACCGCCCGAACTCCAGCGGCTGGCCCGCTCGTTCAACGAGATGGCGGACCACGTGGTGCTCGCCATGGACCAGCAGAAGGCGTTCGTCGCGGACGCCTCCCACCAGCTGCGCAACCCGCTGTCGGCGCTGCTGCTGCGGGTCGAGCTGCTCGGCCTGGAACTGCCCGAGGGCCACGAGGAGGAGCTCAGCGGCGTACGGGAGGAGGGCGCCCGGCTGGCCCGGGTGCTGGACGACCTGCTCGGCCTGGCCACCGCCGAGCACGCCCGCCCCGAACCGGAGCGCACCGACCTCGCCGAGCTCACCCTGTCCCGGGTGGACGCCTGGCGGCCGGTGGCCGAGCAGCGCGGGATCGGGCTGCGCTGGGACGGCCCGGCGCTGGCGATCGGGATGGCCGACCCGATCGGCTTCGGCTCGGCGCTGGACGCCGTGGTGGACAACGCGCTCAAGTTCAGCCCGGCCGGCAGCGAGGTGCGGCTGCGGGTGGCGGTGCGCCGGGACGAGGTCGCGGTGACCGTCACCGACGCCGGACCCGGCCTCACCGAGGACGAGCTGTCCCGGGCCGGGGACCGGTTCTGGCGCAGCACGCGGCACCAGAACGTGGACGGTTCGGGGCTCGGGCTGTCCATCGCCCGCACACTGCTGGCGGCCGGCGGCGGCACGCTCGGCTTCGCGCCGGTCAGGCCGACCGGGCTCGCGGTGACGCTCGCGGTGCCCCGGCCGGAGAAGTAGCCGCCGGGGCAGGCCCTACGCCCTACGGCTTCACCGAGCGGTAGTAGCGGGCCGCGCCGGTGTGCAGCGGGAGCGGGTCGGTGTAGACGGCGGTGCGCAGGTCGACCAGCTGGGCCGCGTGCACCTGGGCGCCGATCTGGTCCCGGCTGTCGATCACCGCGCGGGTCATCCCCTCGACCAGGCGCGGGTCCGCGTCGTCCAGGGTGATCAGCAGGTTGGGCACGGCCACCGTGGCGACGGCCTCCTTGGGCTCGGCGTTCGGGTACGTCCCCTTGGGCATGGTGGCCGCCCGGTAGGCGTCGGTGCCGCCGCCCTCGGCCTTGTGCAGGGCCTCGGCGAGGTCGCTCAGCGGCACGACACGGATCGGGAAGTGGTCGGAGAGGTCGGTGAGCGCGCTGGTGGGCAGGCCGCCGGACCAGAAGAAGGCGTCCAGCCTGCCCGCGCGCAGGTCGTCGGCGGCCTCGCCGATCCCCTTCGGCACCGGGACGATGTCGTGGTCCGGGTCCAGGCCGGCCGCGCCCAGCAGCCGCTTGGTCACCAGGTTCACCCCGGACTGCGGCAGGCCGACGCCGACCCGCAGGCCCTTGAGGTCGGCGGTGCGGCGCACCGGGGAGGAGGCCGGGACGATCAGCTGCAGGTAGTCGTCGTACAGCCGGGCGATGGCCCGCAGCTTCTCCTTGCCCTGGCCCTGGTAGTCGGCGACCGCGTCGGCGGTGGCTATCGCGAAGGCGTCCCGGCCTCTGATCACCCGGGTGAGGTTGTCGATCGAGCCCTCGGAGTTGTCCAGGGCCAGCCGCACTCCGGGCATGGCCCGGGAGACGTGGGCCTGGAGCAGCTGCCCGTACCGGTCGTAGACGCCGCGCTGCACCCCGGTGGCGAAGCGGACCTCGCCGCGCGGGTACCCGGGCGAGCGGCCCGCCGACAGCCACCAGCCGCCGAACCCGGCCACCAGCAGTACCACCACCAGCACCGTGCGCCACAGCGGGCTCCGGGCCGCGGTGCGGACGGCGGCGCCGAGACGGGACGCAGTGGTGGGGGTCATGCAGGGATACTGCCAGGCGCTCCGGCCGAACGGGAGTGGAACGGGTGGTGGAAGCTCAGGGAAAAGCCCTTCGCCGCTGCCCGTACCCTGGTCTGGTGAGCGGTGAGAGCGGATTGAAGAGCTACAAGGTCGTCACGCACGGCTGTCAGATGAACGTCCACGACTCCGAGCGGCTGTCCGGCCTGCTGGAGGACGCGGGGTACGTCAAGGCCGGGCCCGAGGGCGACCCGGACCTGGTGGTGTTCAACACCTGCGCGGTGCGCGAGAACGCCGACAACAAGCTGTACGGCAACCTCGGCCAGCTCGCGCCGGTCAAGACCCGTCACAAGGGCATGCAGATCGCCGTCGGCGGCTGCCTGGCCCAGAAGGACCGCGAGAGCATCGTCAAGCGAGCCCCCTGGGTCGACGTGGTCTTCGGCACCCACAACATCGGCCACCTGCCGGCGCTGCTGGAGCGGGCCGCGGTCGAGCGCAGGGCCCAGGTCGAGATCCTGGAGTCGCTGGAGACGTTCCCCTCCACCCTGCCGACCCGCCGCGAGTCCGCGTACGCCGCCTGGGTCGCCATCTCGGTCGGCTGCAACAACACCTGCACCTTCTGCATCGTCCCCGCGCTGCGCGGCAAGGAGGAGGACCGCCGCCCCGGCGACGTCCTCGCCGAGATCGAGGCGCTGGTGGACGAGGGCGTCATCGAGGTGACCCTGCTCGGCCAGAACGTCAACGCCTACGGCTCCGACCTGGGCGACCGCGAGGCCTTCTCCAAGCTGCTGCGCGCCGCCGGGCAGATCGAGGGCCTGGAGCGGATCCGCTTCACCTCGCCGCACCCCCGCGACTTCACCGACGACGTGATCGCCGCGATGGCCGAGACCCCGAGCGTGATGCACCAGCTGCACATGCCGCTGCAGTCCGGCTCGGACCGCGTCCTCAAGGCGATGCGCCGCTCGTACCGGCAGGACCGTTTCCTCGGGATCATCCGCAAGGTCCGCGAGGCGATGCCGGACGCGGCCATCTCCACCGACATCATCGTGGGCTTCCCCGGCGAGACCGAGGAGGACTTCGAGGAGACGATGCACACCGTCCGCGAGGCCCGCTTCACCAACGCCTTCACCTTCCAGTACTCCAAGCGCCCCGGCACCCCCGCCGCGGACATGGCGGACCAGGTGCCGAAGGAGGTCGTCCAGGCCCGCTACGACCGGCTGATCGCCCTCCAGGAGGAGATCTCCTGGGAGGAGAACAAGAAGCAGGTCGGCCGCACCCTGGACATCCTGGTCGCCGAGGGCGAGGGCAAGAAGGACGATCAGACCCGGCGGCTCTCCGGACGCGCCCCCGACAACCGGCTGGTGCACTTCACGAAGCCGGACGAGCCGGTGCGCCCGGGCGACGTGGTGACCGTCGAGATCACCTACGCCGCCCCGCACCACCTGCTCGCCGAGGGCCCGGCGCTCGCGGTGCGCCGCACCCGCGCCGGCGACGCCTGGGAGAAGCGCCGGGCCGCGCCCGCCGCCAAGCCGGCCGGAGTGATGCTCGGCCTGCCGAAGATCGGCGCCCCGGCCGAGCTGCCGCTGGCCGCGCCGACGGGCGGGGCCTGCTGCGGCGACTGACTGACCCGCACGTGTTCCGGGCGGCCCGGCGGGAGCTTCGGCTCCGGCCGGGCCGCCCGGCTTCTTGGCTAGAGTGATCCACATGCTGGTAGCCGCCGCCGTGTGCCCCTGTCCGCCGCTGCTCGTCCCCGAGGTCGCCGCCGGGGCCGCGCCCGAGCTGGACGCCCTGCGCACGGCCTGCGACGAGGCGCTGGCGGCGCTGGTCGCGGCCGGGCCGCAGCTGGTCGTGGTGGTCGGCACCGGGCCGACGGCCGAGGTCTGGACCGAGGGCGGAGCCGGCTCCTTCCGCCGCTACGGGGTGCCGCTGGTCGCCAAGCTGCCCGGCGACCGGGTCGAGGGGCCGGAGCTGGCCCCCTCGCTGACCGTCGGCGCCTGGCTGCTGGAGCGCGCCGGGGTGACCCTGCCGACGCACGCCTGCGCGGTGCCCGCCGACGCCCCCGCCGACCGGATGCTCGGCCTCGGCCAGGGCCTGGCCGGCCTCGCCGAGCGGGTCGCCCTGCTGGTGCTCGGCGACGGCAGCGCCTGCCGCTCGGTCAAGGCGCCCGGCTACCTGGACGAGCGGGCCGAGGGCTTCGACACCGCCCTGGCCGCCGCCCTGGGCACGGCCGACCTGCCCGCCCTGGCCGCGCTGGACCCGGGGCTGGCCGCCGAGCTCAAGGCCGACGGCCGGGCGCCCTGGCAGGTGCTGGCCGGCGCCGCGGAGGGCGCCGGCCTCACCGGGCGGCTGGGTTACCAGGAGGCGCCGTACGGGGTCGGGTACTTCGTGGCGTCCTGGTCCTAGCCGGCCGGGGCCGCCGGACCGGGACTCCCGGCCGTCGGGGCTCCCGGTCGGGGCCGCCGGACCGGCCAGGACCGGGACCGCGGGGTCAGGACCGCGGGGGCTGCCCCTCGTCGCCCGGCTTCGGCTTCTGGGCGAAGTCGCCGACCGCGTCCTTGGCCTTCTCGGCGCCGTGCTCGATCTTGTCGCTGTACTTGCCCTTGGTCGCCTTGTCGATGGCCCCGCCGGCCTTGTCCACGGCCTTCTCGATCTGGTCGCTGTGCTTGTTTGCGAACTCGCCGGCCTTGCCCTTGAGCTCCTCGGCCTTGCCCTTGAGGTTGTCCATCAGGCCCATGACGATCTCCTTCATCCGCTGTTCCCCGCACAACGAGCGGGCCGGGCAAAGCGTTCGCAAACCGGGCCCAACCGGGGAAACGGCCGGAAAATGTCCGGGAAACAGTCATATCGTCGCGCAGTCGCGGGCGGGTGGCAGCCCGGTCCCCGGTGGCCCGGCGGTTTTGGGAGACTGGAACGGTGAGCAGCTCCCGTACCCCGCATGTCGCCCCTCCCCGTGTGGTCTGCGTCGTCGGCGCGACCGCCGCCGGCAAGTCCGACCTGGCCGTCGCCATCGCCCGCAGCCTCGACGGCGAGGTGATCAACACCGACTCGATGCAGCTGTACCGGGGCATGGACATCGGCACCGCCAAGCTCACCACGGCCGAGCGCGGGGGAGTGCCGCACCACCTGCTGGACGTCTGGGACGTCACCGAGGCCGCCAGCGTCGCCGAGTACCAGCGGCTGGCCCGGGCCGAGATCGACCGGCTGCTCGCCGCCGGCCGCACGCCCGTCCTGGTCGGCGGCTCCGGGCTGTACGTCCGGGCGGCGATCGACGAGATGGAGTTCCCGGGCACCGACCCGGAGGTGCGGGCCCGGCTGGAGGCCGAGCTGGAGCTGGTCGGCCCGTACGCGCTGCACGGGCGGCTGGCCGAGCTGGACCCGGCGGCCGCCGAGGCGATCCTCGTCAGCAACGGCCGGCGGATCGTCCGCGCCCTGGAGGTCATCGAGATCACCGGGCAGCCGTTCACCGCCAACCTGCCGAGCAACACCGCCGTGTACGAGGCGGTGCAGATCGGCGTCGCCGTGCCGCGCCCGGAGCTGGACGAGCGGATCGCGCTGCGGGTCGACCGGATGTGGGAGGACGGGCTGCTGGACGAGGTGCGGGAGCTGGAGAGGGCCGGGCTGCGCGAGGGCAGGACCGCCTCCCGGGCGCTCGGCTACCAGCAGGTGCTCGACCACTTCGCCGGGGAGTGCACCGAGGACGAGGCCCGGGCCGAGACCGTCCGGGCGACCAAGCGCTTCGCCCGGCGTCAGGAGTCCTGGTTCCGCCGCGACGACCGCATCGAATGGCTCTCCCGGCCGGCCGGAACCGACCCCGTCGAGCTGCTGGAACGATCCCTCGAACTGATCGGCCGTCAGGCGGTTCCGGCCGTACAGGACGGGTTTTTGGCCAATCCGGCGGTGCACCTGCGCGCGCAGGCGACCGTGCAGGACGAACCGGCGGTCACGGCCCGATCACGTGATGGCCACGGATCACCCGTCGACCCCGGTCAGGCCCGGAACGCCTCTCTGGACATGCCATCATCGATGCCGTAGGGGTCGGCCGAACGGGCCGACCGTGCCCGGCCGCGAGTCCGCTCGTGTCGAACTGTCAGGGGAGGCCGTGTGTCGACGGGTACCGGCCCCGAATCCGGCCAGGGCGGAAGTGTCACCGCGCCGGCCGAGGAGTTCGACGAGTCGACGATGGGTGACCTCCCCGTGCTGACCGGACTGGAGGCACCGACCTCCTACGCGGCCGCGGTGCCCGCCCTGGACACCCGCACGCCGCCCGACGCCGCGGTGCACGAACGGGAGATCCGTCCGCTGCGCCGGCTGCGCTGGTGGCAGACGCTGCCGATCGCCCTGCTGGGCACCCTCGGCTCGCTGATGTTCGCCTTCCCGCTCGCCTTCGGCTCGGCCGGGGCGCGCGCCACCATGGTCGGGATGCTCGGGCTGCTGTTCACCGCCGCCTCGATGGGCTGGGGCGCGATGGCCGCCCGGCACGCCGGCTACACGTGGCCGGGACTGCCGCGGCGGGGCTCCGGGCAGCGGGCCGGCTGGAAGGCGATCGTGGTCTACACCCTGATCGCGCTGGCCGCCTGCGCGCTCGCGGTCTGGCGGGTCGCCTACCTGCGCTGAGCGCCGCCCGCCCGGAGCACCTCCGCCCCGGGCGCCTCCCGCTCCGGGAGGCTCCCGCCCCGAGCGGGCGGGTCGCCGCTCAGTACCATCGGAGGGGTGAGCGCATCCTCTTCCCAGCAGGGCGGCATCCCCTTCTTCAAGGGGCACGGCACCCAGAACGACTTCGTCATCGTCCCGGACCCGGACGGTGCGCTGGAGATCGGTCCCGAGACCGTCGCCGCGCTGTGCGACCGGCGGGCCGGCCTCGGCGGGGACGGGCTGCTGCGCGTGGTGCGTGCCGCCGCCGACCCGGCGGCCGCGGCGATGGCCGACCGGGCCGAGTGGTTCATGGACTACCGCAACTCGGACGGCAGCGTCGCCGAGATGTGCGGCAACGGCCTGCGGGTCTTCGCCCGCTTCCTGGTCGAGGCCGGCCTGGCCGAGCCGGGCGAGCTGGCCGTCGCCACCCGCTCCGGGGTGCTCACCGCGAAGGTCGCCGAGGCCGCCGAGGACGGCACGCCCGGCGACGTCACCATCGACATGGGCCGGGCCCGGCTGCCCGGGCCGGACGGCATCGAGGTCGCGGTCGGCGAGCGGCGCTGGCCGGCCCTGAACGTCAACATGGGCAACCCGCACGCGGTGGCCTTCGTGGAGAGCCTGGACCACGCCGGCGACCTGTTCGCCGCGCCGCTCACCAGCCCCGCGAGCGCCTACCCGGAGGGCGTCAACGTCGAGTTCGTGGTGGACCGCGGGCCGCGGCACGTCGCGATGCGGGTGCACGAGCGCGGCTCGGGCGAGACCCGCTCCTGCGGCACCGGCGCCTGCGCGGTGGCGGTGGCGGCCATCCGCCGGGACGGCGCCGACCCGGCGGTCACCGGCGAGTCGGTCGCGTACACCGTGGACGTGCTGGGCGGGCGACTGGTCATCACCGAGCACCCGGACGGCCGGGTGGAGATGACCGGGCCGGCGGTGATCGTGGCCGAGGGGCGGCTGGACGGGCGTTGGTGGGAGTCGGTGCGCTGAGGCCTGCGGCCCGGTTTGCCCAATTCGTGTGGTGACGAATCCCCCCGATCGGGTGATACCGGTCGCGGACGGGAATCAGGGCGTCGCGGAACGTGCTCTGCTCGGTAGCATGGACCACCGGGTCGATCACCCC
>NZ_JBIVVI010000023.1:0-18675 GCF_044757675.1 Kitasatospora sp. NPDC091257 | reverse complement strand
GCCTGCTCGTACCCGCCGCGGCGGGGCCCGCTCGTGCCCGCCACGAGGCCTGCCACGGGGCCTGCTCGTACCCGCCGCGGCTCAGCGCCCGAGGCTGCGGGCGGTGCGCGCGGCGGTGGCCACCCCGAGGGCGGTGATCGCAGCGATCCCCAGGGTCATGTACCGGGCCGAGTCGACCGGGGTGTCCCCGCCCAGGTTGACCAGGGTGCCGGCCAGCGCCGAGGTCACCGAGAAGGCGATCAGCTGGGTGGTGTTGATCGCCGCGGCCGCCTTGCCGCCCTCCGCCGGGTCGCCGCTGCTGCGCATCGCGGCCACGCTCAGGTGCGGGAAGGCCAGGCCTATCCCGGTGCCGGCGCCGAACAGCGCCACCGCCCACAGCAGCACCCGCGGCCCGGAGGCGTGCCCGGTCTGCGTCAGCCCGTAGACCAGCAGCCCGCCGACCAGCACCAGCGGTGCGACGCGGATCGCCAGGGCCCGGCCGCGGGCCGTCCCGATCCCGACGCTGAACAGCTGGGCGGTGGTCCAGCCGGCCGAGGTCGTGGCCCCGAGGAACCCGGCCACCAGCGGGGAGAGGCCGCCCAGCTGCTGGCCGAACAGCGGGATGAAGTTCTCCGTCACCACGCCCGCGCAGAGCACCGCGACGGTCAGGTAGAGCCACTTCAGCGGGTTGCCGGCCCGGTAGGTCTGCTGCGGCAGCACCGTGGCCGCCCCGCGACGCTCGGCCGCCACGAAGCCCACCAGCAGCGCCAGTCCGGCGAGCAGGCACAGGGCCGTCGGCCAGCCGCTCGGCACCGTCGAGCTGATGCTGAAGGCGGCGGCCGCCAGGGTGAGCAGCAGCAGCGAGGGCAGCGGCACCGGGCCGCTGCCGTGCCCCGCGCCGGGGCGCCCGGGCAGCACCCGGCGGGCCAGGACCGCCAGCACCAGCGCGGCGGCCAGCAGCAGGACGTACGCCCCGCGCCAGGCGCCGAGCTGGGCGAAGAGCCCGCCCAGCGACGGTCCGACCAGGGTTCCGACGCCCCACATCGCGGAGACCAGCCCGGCCGCGCGGGTCCACAGCCGCTCCGGCAGGGCGCTGCGGATCACGGCGTAGCCGAGCCCGGCCACCAGCCCGCCGCCGAGGCCCTGCACCACCCGGCCGAGGATCAGCGCCGCCATCGACGGGCTGAGCGCGTTGACCACCGCGCCGGCGCCGAAGACCACGAAGCCCAGCACGTAGGCCCGGGCGGCGCCGAGGCGGTCCAGCAGTCGGCTGACCAGCATCGAGGCGATGACGGCGGCCATCAGGAAGCCGGTGGCCACCCACGCGTAGTACCGCTCGCCGCCGATGTCGGCGACGATCGAGGGCATCAGGGCGGCGGTGAAGTAGAGGTTCATCGCGTACAGCGCGACGCCGCCGGCCAGGATCGAGGCGGAGGCGGCGTAGCGGCGGGAGAAGAGTTCGCGCCACCCGCCGGGGGCTCCCGCGGACGGCGACTCCGACGGGTAACTATCCAGCTCGGCGGTGGTGGTGTCGTTGTCGACGGCAGCTGATTCGGTCACGTCCGGTACGCTAGGACTTCAAGAGAACTTGAAGTCAAGGAGCCGCCATGACCACCGCGCCGGTCGATCTGCTGAGCGTCGGCGAGGTGGCCCGGCGGGCCGGGATCGCGACCTCGGCGGTGCGCTTCTACGAGGACCAGGGGCTGATCTCCTCCGAGCGCACGACGGGCAACCAGCGGCGCTACCGGCGGCACGTGCTGCGCCGGATCTCGCTCATCCTGGTCGCCAAGCGGCTCGGCATCCCGCTCTCCGAGGTCGCCGAGGTGTTCACCGGCCTGCCCGAGGACCGGATGCCCGGCAAGCACGACTGGGAGCGGATCTCCCGGCGCTGGGCCGAGCAGCTGCGCGCCCGCCGGGCCGAGCTGGAGCGGCTGGAGGACGAACTGACCGGCTGCATCGGCTGCGGCTGCGTGTCGCTGCGCCGCTGCCGGGTGCTCAACCCGGGGGACGAGCTGGCCGCCGAGGGGCCCGGCCCGCGGCGACTGCTGCCGGAGGAGGGCCTGCTGCCCGCCGAGGAGTGAGCGGGCAGCAGGAGCGGGCGCGGGAAAGTGGGCGGGGAAAGGGTGGAACCCGGCCGGACGCGGCCCTCGCAGGGTTCCCCGCCGCGTCCGACCGGGGGCTTGTGCGGCCTCAGGCCTCCGGGAAGTGGCAGGCGGCCTGCCGCTCGCCGGGCCCGGCGATCCTCAGCAGCGGCCGCTCGGTCCGGCAGATGTCCTGGGCCTTGGGGCAGCGCGGGTGGAAGGTGCAGCCGGGCGGCGGGTCGGCCGGGCTCGGCGGGTCGCCGAGCAGCACGATCCGCTCCCGGTTGCGCTCCGCCTCCGGGTCGGGCAGCGGGACGGCGGACAGCAGCGCCCTGGTGTACGGGTGCGCGGGAGCGCCGTACACCTCGGCCTTGTCGCCGATCTCCACGATCCGGCCCAGGTACATCACCGCGACCCGGTCGCAGACCCGCTTGACCACCGAGAGGTCGTGCGCGATGAACACGTACGCCAGCCCCAGCTCCTTCTGGAGCCGCTCCATCAGATTGACCACCTGGGCCTGGATGGAGACGTCCAGCGCGGAGACCGGCTCGTCGGCGATCACCAGCCGCGGCGAGGTGGCCAGCGAGCGGGCGATGCCGATGCGCTGGGCCTGGCCGCCGGAGAACTCGTGCGGGTAGCGGTCCAGGTGCTCGGGGATCAGCCCGACCAGCTCCATCAGCTCGCCGGCCCGCTTGCGCGCGTCCGCCGCGCTCCCGCCCTGGACCAGCAGCGGCTCGGAGATGATCCGGGCCACCGTCTGGCGGGGGTTGAGCGAGGAGTACGGGTCCTGGAAGACCATCTGGAGGTCGCGCCGGTGCGGGCGCAGCCGGGCCTGGGAGAGCCCGCCGATCTCGGTGCCGTCGAAGGTGACGGTGCCCGAGGTCGGGTCGAGCAGCCGGACGATCATCCGCCCGGTGGTGGACTTGCCGCAGCCGGACTCGCCGACCAGGCCGAGCGTCTCGCCCGCGCCGACGTCGAAGCTCACCCCGTCCACCGCCCGGATCGGCGCCCCGGGCCGGCCGGTGCGGCCGCGCCGGCCGGGGAAGGTCTTCACCAGGTCCCGGACGGACAGCAGCGGCGCGGTCGCGCCCTTGGTCGACGGTGTGGTCATCACAGCACCCCTTCCGGCACCAGCGGCAGGTGGCAGGCGGCCTGGTGGCCGGGGGCGAGCCGGTCGAGCACGGGGCGCTCGGCCAGGCAGCGGGTGTGCTCCTCGGCGGACGCCGCGGTGGTGCGGGCGCAGCGCGGGGCGAAGGAGCAGCCGGGGGCGGGGGCGATCAGCGACGGCGGGCTGCCGGGGATGGCCCGCAGCGGGGCGTCGTCGGCGTCGTCCAGGCGCGGCAGCGAGTCCAGCAGGCCGCGCGTGTACGGGTGCGCGGGCTGCGCGAACAGCCGGTCCACCGGGGCCTGTTCGGCGGCCCGGCCGCCGTACATGACCAGCACCTCGTGGGCGACCCGGGCGACCACGCCGAGGTCGTGGGTGATCATCACGACGCCGAGGCCGCGCTCCTGCTGGATCCGGGCGATCAGGTCGAGGATCTGCGCCTGGACGGTGACGTCGAGGGCCGTGGTGGGCTCGTCGGCGATCAGCAGCTCGGGCTCGCAGGCGAGCGCCATGGCGATCATGACGCGCTGGCGCATGCCGCCGGAGAACTGGTGCGGGTACTCGTCGACCCGGCGGGCCGGCTCCGGGATGCCGACCTCGGCCAGCATCTCCACCGCCTTGGCCCGCCCGGCCTTGCGGTTGGCCTTGAAGTGCACCCGGTAGTGCTCGGCGATCTGCTCCCCGACGGTGTAGAAGGGGTGCAGGCTGGACAGCGGGTCCTGGAAGATCATCGCGATCCGGCGGCCCCGGACGGTGCCCAGCTCCCGCTCCCCGAGCCCGTTCAGCTCCTGCCCGTTCAGCCGGATCGAGCCGGTGACGGCGGCGCCGCGGTGCAGGCCCATGACGGCGAGCGAGGTGACGGACTTTCCGCTGCCCGACTCGCCGACCAGGCCGAGGGTGCGCCCGGCCTCGACGGCGAAGGAGATCCCGTCCACCGCGCGGACGGTGCCGCGCGGGGTGTCGAAGGCGACCTTGAGGTCCTCGACCTCCAACAGCCTGGTCATCAGTACCTCACTCTCGGGTCGACGAACGCGTAGAGCAGGTCGACCAGCAGGTTCGCCGCGACGATGAAGAAGGCCGCGAGCAGGGTGACCCCGAGGATGACGGGCTGGTCGGAACGGGCCAGGCCGTCGTAGAACAGCCGGCCGACGCCGGGCAGGCCGAAGATCGACTCGGTGATGACCGCGCCGGCCAGCAGGCCGCCGAGGTCCATGCCGAAGATGGTCAGGATCGGCGTCATCCCGGCGCGCAGCCCGTGCTTGACGGTGACCGTCCGCGGCGGCAGGCCCTTGGCCCGGGCGGTGCGGATGTACGGCTCGGCCATCGCCTCGATCATCGAGTTGCGGCTCTGCCGGGCGTACATGGCCGCGTACAGCAGGGCCAGCGCGATCCACGGCAGCAGCAGGTTGGAGCCCCACTCGAAGGGGTTCTCGGTGAACTTGTGGTACGAGGGGTAGGGCAGCAGCCCGACCGTCCTGACGACGCCCCAGATCAGCATGATCGAGGTGAAGTAGACCGGCAGCGAGGCGGCGCCGACGGACAGCACCATCAGCGTCTTGTCGACCGGTCGGCCCTTGCGCAGCGCCGAGGTGACGCCCGCGCCGAGGCCGAGGAGCAGCCAGAGCACGGCCGCGCCGAGGGCCAGCGAGACGGAGACCGGCAGCCGGTCGGTGAGCAGGTCCCAGACCGGCAGCCCGTACTCGTAGGAGTAGCCGAGGCAGGGGAAGCCGCAGTGCACCGCGCTGGGGCCGGAGCCGTAGTCGCGGCCGGCGAAGATGCCGCCGAGGTAGGCCAGGAACTGCTCCCAGACCGGCTTGTCCAGGCCCATCGCCGCCTTGACGTCGGCGAGCCGCTCGGGGCTGCAGGTCTTGCCGCAGGCGGCCGCGGCCGGGTCGTTGGGCAGCAGGTAGAAGATGGTGAAGGTGATGGCGCAGATGGCGAGCAGGATGCCCGCCACACCGAGCAGGCGGCGGCCGAGGTAGAGGATCACGACCGGCCTCCCCGGGGGTCGAGGATGTCCCGCAGCGCGTCCCCGAGCAGGGTGAAGGCGAGCACGGCGACGAACAGGAAGGCGGTCGGGATCAGGAAGTAGGTCGGGTCGGTCTCGTAGTGCACGATGCTCTCGGCGATCATCTGGCCCCAGGACGCGGTCGGCGGGCGGACGCCCACGCCGAGGTAGCTGAGCGCGGCCTCGGTGGCGATCATGCCGGGGATGAGCAGGGTGGTGTAGGCGATGATCGGGCCGGAGACGTTCGGCAGGATCTCGCGGGTGAGGATCCGCCAGGAGCGCGCCCCGCCGACCTTGGCGGCCTCGACGTACTCGCGGTGCTTGAGCGAGAGGGTCTGGCCGCGCACCACCCGGGCGATGCCGGGCCAGGTGAACAGCCCGATCACCAGGGTGATCAGCAGGATCCGGTTGACGTCCTTGGCCACCGACATCATCGCGATCATGAAGATCAGCGAGGGGAAGGACATCGTGAGGTCCATCAGCCGGGACAGCAGGGTGTCGACGCGGCCGCCGAAGTAGCCCGCCGCGATGCCGGCCAGGGTGCCGGTGATCACGACGACGGCGGTCGCGGTGAAGGCGATCAGCAGGGAGACCTGCCCGCCGTGCAGCACCCGGGCGAACAGGTCGCGGCCGCTGCCCGGCTCGACGCCCAGCCAGTGCCGGGCGCTGATGCCGCCGAAGTCGCCCCTGGGCACGCCGCCCAGGTACGGGTCGATGGCGCGCTTGTCGAACTCCTCGGGGGTCCAGCCGCCGAGCGCGCTGAGCGGCCCGGCCAGCGCGGTGACCAGGACCAGCACGCCGACGGTGATCAGCCCGAACCGGGCCGGGCCCTTGGCCCACAGCTGGTCCCAGACCAGCCGCCAGGGCCCGCGCCCGGCACTCTTCTTGGCGCCCCCCGCCGCGGCGTCGGCCACGGCGGAGGGCTCAGTGGTGGTACTCATCGCTGCCGGCCCCTCACTTGCCCTTGGCGGGGTCCTTGAGGCCGATGGCACCCAGGTCGAGCATCCCGGCGAAGCCCGAGTTGCCGAACGCGCCGGCCACGTTGGTGCCGACCAGCAGGGGGCGGCGCTGCCAGATCAGCGGGACGGCCGGGGCCTTCGTCGCCAGGTCCTGGTCCAGCTGCTGCCAGGCCTTGTTGGCCTCGTTGACGTCCGTCATGGCCGCGATCTGGTCCATCCGGTCCATCGTGGCCTGGTCCTTGAACTGGCTCAGGTTGCCCTGGTTGCCCTTCTCCTTGATGGTGCGGCCGTCGAACTGGAACGGCAGGAAGGTCGCACCGGAGGGGTAGTCCGGACACCAGCCGCTGATGGTCAGGTCAGGGGCGTTCTTGGTGTCGCCGACGGTGTCCTGGTAGGCGGACGGGTCGGTGGTGTTGATGGTGACCTGGACGCCGGCCTTGGCCAGCGACTGCTGGATCGCCTCGGCCCGGCTCTTGTCACCGAGCGAGACGGTGAGCGAGACCTTGAGGTCGCTCTTGCCGGCCTCCTGGAGCAGCTTCTTGGCCTTCTCCTGGTCGCCGGCCGCCGGGATCTTCAGCGGGTCGGACTTGACGCCGGCGGTCAGCGAGGGCGGCAGGTAGGAGGTCGCCACGTCGGCCATCGCCGGGCCGCCGAAGGCCGTGACCTGCGCCTCGCGGTCGACCGCCCACATCATCGCCTCGCGCACCTTCGGGTCGTCGAAGGGGGCCTTGGCGGTGTTCAGGTACAACATGTCGGTGCAGCCGGTGACCTCGGCGGCCATCCGGGCCTTGACGTCCGGCTTGGGCAGCACCTTGGCGACGGTCTCGTGCGCCATCCAGGGCATGTTGATCGCGTTGGCGTCGGCGCCGTCGCTGGCGATGATCCGGTCGTCGGCCTGGCCGCCCTTGATGCCCTCGGTGACCACGACCTTGTCCGGGTAGGCCTTGCGGACGGTGTCGGTGGCCGGGTCCCAGTTGGTGTTGCGGACCAGCACCAGCTGCTTGCCGCGGTCGTAGGTCTCGATCTTGTACGGGCCGGAGGAGAACGGCCGGGCGTCGTACTGGGTGCCCTTCTCCTGGGACTGCGGCACCGGGGAGAAGGTCGGCAGCGAGACGGTGGAGGAGAACTCGGCGACCGGGCGCTTCAGGTGGAAGACGATCGTCCTGTCGTCCGGGGTCTCGATGCTCGCCAGGTGCTCGCCGTTCAGCGGGCCCTTGTAGTTCTCGCCGCCGGCCAGGTACTGGATCGCGTAGTCGGGGCCGCCGGTGAGGTCCGGGGAGTAGGACCGCTCGACGTTGTACTTGATGTCGGCGGACTTGATCGGCGTGCCGTCCTCGTACTTGAGGCCGTCCTTGAGGGTGAAGGTCCACACCTTGCCGCCCTCGGAGGACTTGCCCAGGTCGGTGGCGAGGTCCGGGACGATCTCGCTGCCGGTGGCACCGGGCTCGGACTTGAAGGTGGTCAGGGTCCGGTAGAGCAGCCGGGTGCCGAAGTCCATGTGCGGCACCACCCAGTTGCGGGCCGGGTCGAGGTGCGCGAAGTCCTGGTTGGTCAGGACGGTGAGGGTCCCGCCCTTGACGGGGGTGCCGCCGATGATCGAGCCGGACGCGGCGCCCGGGCCCTTGCTGTCGGAGGGGGCGGCGTCGCTGCCGCTGTCACTCTTGTCGTTGGAGCAGGCCCCGAGGCCGAGGGTGAGGGTCGCCGCGAGGGCCGCCGCGAGGGCGGCGTGGGTGCGCCTGGTCATGTGCAACTCCGCTGTGGGGGGCCCGATCCGCCGGATCTGGCCGCTGCGCTGTGTGACCCGTAACATAGTAATGTGAAATTGCACTGCACAAGAGGTGACGGCTCCCGTTACCGAGCTGTGTCCGTGCCAGGCATCTCCCCAGCCCCACCAAGGAGTTCACCGGTGACCCTTCCCCCGACCGGCCTCAACACCGGGAGCCACGACCTCCCGGTCTCCCCCGCCCTCGCCTCGTTCATGGGCACCCGGTGGGCCGCCACCCCCATTCCCGCCGACCTGCGCGTCCCCGGCCACGACCGCTTCCCCGGCCGCCGCGCCCGGCTCTCCGCCGCCTTCCCCGGCGAGCGGCTGATCGTCCCGGCCGGCCGGCTCAAGGTCCGCTGCAACGACCTCGACTACCGCTTCCGCCCGCACAGCGCGTACGTCTGGCTCACCGGCCTCACCGGGGAGGACCAGGCCGACCACGTCCTCGTCCTCGAACCGGCCGGCCCCGAGGGCCACGAGCCGGTGCTCTACCTGCGCCCGCGCTCCCCCCGCGACGGCGGCGAGTTCTACCGCGACCGCCGCTACGGCGAGTTCTGGGTCGGCGCCCGGCCCGACCTCGCCGAGGCGGCACAGCTCACCGGGGTGCGCACCGAACACCTCGACGACCTCGGCAAACTGCTCACCGGCCCCCAGCCGCCCACCCGGGTACTGGCCGGCACCGACCCGCTGGTCGACGAGGCCACCGGGCGCCCGAACGGCGACCACCGGGACAGCGAACTGGCCGCCGTCCTCTCCGAATTGCGCCTGGTCAAGGACGAATGGGAGATCGGACAGCTGCAACTGGCCGTCGACCACACCACCACCGGCTTCGAGGACGTCGTCCGCGCCCTGCCCACCGCACTGCGCCACCACCGCGGCGAGCGCTGGATCGAGGGCGTCTTCGACCTGCGCGCCCGCGCCGAGGGCAACGGCACCTCCTACACCACCATCGCCGCCTCCGGCGCCCACGCCTGCGTGCTGCACTGGATCCGCAACGACGGCGCCCTCGACCCGAACTCCCTGCTCCTCCTGGACGCCGGCGTCGAGACCGACACCCTCTACGCCGCCGACATCACCCGCACCCTCCCGCTCAGCGGCACCTTCACCCCGGTCCAGCGCCAGGCCTACGACCTCGTCCTCGCCGCCCAGAGCGCCGGCATCGCCACACTGCGCCCGGGGGCCCGGTTCCGCGACTTCCACCGCGCCGCCATGCGGGTCATCGCCGAAGGCCTCGCCGACTGGGGCGTCCTGCCCGTCTCCGCCGAGGAGGCCCTCGCCGAGGACAACGGCCTCTACCGCCGCTACACCCTCTGCGGCAGCGGCCACATGCTCGGCCTCGACTACCACGACTGCGCCA
Organism: Kitasatospora sp. NPDC091257; assembly: GCF_044757675.1. NCBI lineage: Bacteria > Bacillati > Actinomycetota > Actinomycetes > Kitasatosporales > Streptomycetaceae > Kitasatospora > Kitasatospora sp. NPDC091257. Next base: position 9,421 of record NZ_JBIVVI010000023.1, on the reverse strand, counting down.
AGTCCCGCGCCGACCGCTACCTCGACGGCACCCTGGAGGAGGGCATGGTCCTCACCGTCGAGCCCGGCCTCTACCTCCAGCCCGACGACGAGACCCTCCCCGCCGAACTCCGCGGCCTCGGCATCCGCATCGAGGACGACCTGGTCATCACCGCCGACGGCGCCCACCTGATGTCCGGCGCCCTCCCCCGCACCGCCACCGACGTCGAATCCTGGATGGCGGACCTGTTGTCCTGAGGAGGCAGCGGACGATCAAGCCACCTTGATCGTCCGCTCCCCCTGCCGGACGGTGACTTCGACCTCCCCGCCGATCCCGCGCTACCCCCGCGCCGACCGCCACAGGTCGATGACGATCGCCTCCGCCGGGCCCGTGCGGGCCAGGTGGTGGGCGGTGCCGGCCCAGAGGTGCATGGCGGCCGTGTCGCCGCGGCGGGCGGCGGCGGCGCGCAGGGGGGTGGTGAGGCGGTTGACCTCGGGGTAGGCGGCCGGGGCGTACGGGCCGTGGCGGTCGATGAAGGCGTTGCGCAGGCCGCGGGCCGGGCGGCCGGTGAAGGCGCGGGTGACGACCGTCTCCGGCAGCTCGACGAGCGCGGCCCGGTGGGCGGCCGCGGCCCCGGACTCGTCCGACCGCAGCAGGGCCGTGCCCAGCTGCACCGCCACCGCTCCCGCCCGCAGGGCCGCCGCGACGGCCGGGCCGTCGCCGAGCCCGCCCGCGGCGATCAGCGGCAGCGCCGTCACCTCCCGCACGGCGGGCAGCAGGTGGAGCAGCGGCAGCTCCCCCGGCTCGTCCGTCACCCGGTGGGTGCCGCGGTGGCCGCCCGCCTCCGGGCCCTGCACGCACAGCGCGTCCATCCCGACCGCCTGCGCCGCCCGCGCCTCCTCCGGCGTGGTGACGGTGCCGATCTGGGTCGTCCCGGCCGCCCGCAGCGCCGCCGCCTCCTCGGCCGTCGGCAGCCCGAAGGTGTACGAGACCACCGGCACCGGGTCCGCGAGCAGCGCGGCCAGCTTGGCCTCCCAGTCGTCCCGGTCCGGCCCGTCCTCCTCCGGCAGCGTCACGCCCCACCGCTCGGCCTCGGGCCGCAGCCGCTCCCGGTAGGCGGCGACGGCCGCCCGGTCCCCGGGCGTGCCCGGCACGAAGAGGTTCACCCCGTACGGCCGGTCGGTCGACGCCCGCACCGCGGCGATCTGCTCGGACATCCCGGCGGCGGTCCTCATCCCGGCGGCCAGGAAGCCCAGCCCGCCGGCCCGGTTCACCGCCGCGACCAGTGCGGGCGTCGAGGGCCCGCCCGCCATCGGGGCGGCGATCACGGGGACGGCGAGCTCGTCGAGCCGGACGGTCATCGGGCGCTCCTCACACTGCTGCGGGTACGGAACACCCCCACCCTACGCTCGGCGGATCAGCCCCCGCCGCCGCGCCTCGCGCACCGCCGCCGTGCGCGAGTCCACCCCCAACTTGGTGTAGATGTGCACCAGATGGGACTTCACCGTGGCCTGGCTCAGGTGCAGCCGCTGGCTGACCTGCTGGTTGGTCAGCCCGTCCGCGACCAGCCCCAGCACCTCGGTCTCCCGGGCGCTGAGCGCCGCCGCCGGCGTCCGCATCCGCTCCAGCAGCCGGTCCGCGACGCTGGGCGCCAGCGCGCTGCGCCCGGCCGCGGCGGCCCGTACGGCCTGGGCGAGCTCCTCCGGCGGGGCGTCCTTCAGCAGGTAGCCGGTGGCGCCCGCCTCCAGGGCCGGCAGGGTGTCCGCGTCGGTGTCGTACGTGGTGACGACCAGGACCCGCGGCGCGCCCGCCCGGGCGGTGATCGCCGCGGTGGCCTGCGCCCCGTTCATCGCCGAGCCCGGCCCGAACTGGAGGTCCATCAGCACCACGTCCACGCCCGGCTCCGCCGCCAGCTCGACGGCCCGCTCGGCGGTGGCCGCCTCCGCCACGATGGCGAAGTCCGGCTCGCACTCCAGCACCGCCCGCAGCCCGGCCCGCACCACCGGGTGGTCGTCCGCGATGAGCAGCCTGATCACGGGCCGGCCTCCGGGGTGACCGGCAGCTGCACCGCCACCGTGGTGCCCTGCCCGGGCGCCGACTCCACCGTGAAGCGGCCGCCGAGCGCCCGCGCCCGGGCCCGCATCGAGGGCAGCCCGAACCCGCCGTCCCCGTCGGGGCGGCCGGCCGCCACCACCGCCGGGTCGAACCCGGCGCCGTCGTCGTACACGTCCAGTGCCACTTCGCCCTCCATGTAGCTGAGCGTCACGTCGGCCCGCGAGGCGCCCGCGTGCCGGACGGTGTTGCCGAGCGCCGACTGCGCGATCCGCAGCAGCGCGACCTCCTGCGCGGCCGGCAGCCGGACCGGGTCGCCGAAGACGTGCAGGTGGACGGGCAGCGTGCCGTGCGCCGTCGTCGTCGCGCACAGCCGCTCCAGCGCGACCGGCAGCGGGTCGCCGTCCAGCGCGGGCGGGGTGAGCGCCCGGACGAACCTGCGGGCCTCGTCCAGGTTGTCCTGGGCGGCCTGCCGCGCCTGTTCGACGTACCCGGCGGCGGCCTCGGTGCGCTCCGGCAGGGCCCGCTGGGCCGCCCGCAGCAGCAGCTGGATGGAGCTGAGGCTCTGCGCGAGGGTGTCGTGGATCTCCCGGGCGAGCCGCTCCCGCTCGGCCAGCACCCCGGCCGCGTGGTGCGCGGCGGCGGCGTCGGCGCGGGCGGCGGTCAGTTCGTCGATCAGCCGGCGGCGCTCCTCGCTCTCCCGGTACAGCGCCTGGTAGCCGAGCACGGTGGCGGTGGCGACGGCCGCGCCGAGCGCGGGCCCGATCGAGGCGGCGAAGCTGAAGCTGTGCTGGTGCCAGGACCAGGCGGCGATCGACGCGGCGGCGGTCAGCCCGACGGCGACGAGCCCACCGCGCCGCCCCAGCAGGTGCAGTTCCAGGAAGTACAGCGGGAACGCCAGCCAGACCCCGTCCTGGGTGGCGATCAGCACGCCCGCCCAGGTGGCGCCGAGCAGCACCAGCCAGAGCGCGGCCGCCCGGCGCGAGCGGCGCACGGCGGCCAGCTGCGGGCCGACGGTGTAGACGGCGGCCATCGCGGTGGCCGCGGCGGCGACGGCGGCGGGGTCGCCGCCCCGGTCGACGAAGACGGCCCGGGCGACGGCGAGCGCGAGCAGGCCCGCAACGAGCAGGTGCAGGCAGACCTGGAGGACGCGGGCGACGGGGGTGGTTCTGGATCGTTCGGTCGCCATCCGTCCAGCCTAAGTTCCGCGCTGGCGTCCGGCATCAATCAAAAGGTTGAACTCGGTCTCTTCCCTTTGATGCCCAGGATGCAATCCCCGGCGCGATGCCCCGGGGCCCCTCCGTCCGGGACGGTGGAAGAGTCGAAAACACCTGTGCAGAGGAAGGTTCACCGTGTTCGTCGCCTGGAGGGACCTGAGGTTCGCCAAGGGGCGGTTCGCCTTGATGGGGACCGTCATCGTGCTGATCACCGTACTGGTCGGCCTGCTGTCCGGGCTGACCGCCGGGCTCGGTCGGCAGAACATCTCCGCGATCACCGGCCTGCCCGCCGACCACCTGGTCTTCGGCAAGCCGGCCGACGGGCAGACGCTCTCCTTCACCGATTCCCAGGTCACCCCCGACCAGTGGCAGGGCTGGGCCCGCGAGCCCGGCGTCACCTCCGCCCAGCCGCTCGGCATCACCACCACCAAGGCCGCCGCCGGGCAGCGCACCGCCGCGCTCTCCGCCTTCGGCGTCCCGGAGGACTCCGGGCTCGCCCCGCAGGGCACCCGGATCGCCCCCGGCCAGGCCGTGCTGTCCAGGACCGCCGCCGAGAACCTGGGCGGCCTCGCCCCCGGCGCCGAGTTCACCCTCGGCGGCCACCCGCTGCGGGTCGCCGCCGTCCAGGGCGACGCCGCGTACAGCCACACCCCGGTGATCTGGACCTCCCTCGGCGACTGGCAGCAGGCCGCCCCCGGCGGCACCGGCCACGCCACCGTCATCGCCCTCACCACGGCGAAGGGCGCCGACCTGGCCGCCGCCGACGCCCGCCACGGCACCGAGACCCGCACCCGCGACGACGCCCTCACCGCGATCGGCTCCTACACCTCGGAGAACGGCTCCCTCCAGCTGATGCGCGGCTTCCTGTTCGCCATCTCCGCCCTGGTGATCGGCGCGTTCTTCACGGTCTGGACGATCCAGCGCAGCGGCGACATCGCCGTCCTCAAGGCCCTCGGCGCCTCCACCCGCTACCTGCTGCGCGACGCCCTCGGCCAGGCCGTCCTGCTGCTGGTGCTCGGCACCCTGCTGGGCACCGCGGTCGCGGCCGGCTTCGGCGCGCTGATCGGCTCCGCCGTCCCCTTCGTCCTGGACGCCCCGACCGTCCTGCTGCCCGCCGCCGTCATGATCGCCCTCGGCGCGATCGGCGCGGCCCTGTCCATCCGCCGGATCACCTCCGTCGACCCGCTGACCGCCCTGGGGAGCGCCCGATGAGCTTGACCCTCGACCGCATCACCCTGACCTACCCGGACGGCGACGGCCGGCTCACGGCCCTGGACGAGGTCTCGCTGACCGTCCCCAAGGGCTCGCTCACCGCCGTCGTCGGCCCCTCCGGCTCCGGCAAGTCCAGCCTGCTGGCGGTCGCCGCCACCCTGATCACCCCGGACACCGGGCAGGTCGTCATCGACGGCACCGACACCACGGGCCTCGACCGGGCGGAACTCACCGCGCTGCGCCGCACCAGGATCGGGATCGTCTTCCAGCAGCCCAATCTGCTGCCCTCGCTCACCGCGGTGGAGCAGCTGCAGGTGATGGCCCACCTGGACGGCCGCGCCCCGCGCACCGCCCTGCCCCGGGCCCTGGAACTCCTGGACGCCGTCGGCCTGCGCGACCAGGCCGCCCGCCGCCCGCACCAGCTCTCCGGCGGCCAGCGCCAGCGGGTCAACATCGCCCGCGCGCTGATGAACGACCCCACCGTCCTGCTGGTGGACGAACCGACCAGCGCCCTCGACCACGAGCGCGGCGCCGCCGTCCTGGACCTGATCACCGACCTCACCCACCGCCGGGCCACCGCCACCGTCCTGGTCACCCACGACCGCACCCACCTGACGGCCGTCGACCAGGTCGCCGAGGTCCACGACGGCCGGCTGACCCTGCCCGCGGCGGCGCTCTGACCTACTTGTTGGCCGTCAGCACGTCGTCCACCGAGAGCGTCACCGACGCTCCGATCGACTCCGGCAGGGTGAAGGACTGGCCGGGGCGGTGGACGGCGTGCACCCGGTACTCGCCGTCGTCGGGTTCGGTCAGCACCATCACGCGCTGGTTCATCCGGCCCACGATCACGTAGACCGGCACCCCCGCCGATGCGTAGGCGGCAGGCTTCTTCTTCAGGTCGTCACCGAAATCGGAGGAGGTCACCTCCAGCACGAGCCGGAAGACCGCCGGGTCGTAGCAGTTGTACTCGATCAGGTGATCGTCGCTGTACGCGTCGAGGATCGACAGGTCGGGGATCGCGAAATTCCTCCTGGCTGCCGATGTCGAGAGCATCATCGTAGAACTCGGACGCCTCCCGGCGCCCGATCCTCGATCCTCACCCGGACGAGTGGTTCAGCTCCGGCGGGCCCCGAGTCGCAGGGCCGAGGCCTCCGGCTCGGCGGGCTTCTCGCCGCCGGCCCACAGCGAGCGGACGTGGCTGAGGTGGCGGGTCATGCAGGCCTCGGCGCCGGCGGAGTCCCCGGCGAGCATCAGGTCCAGCAGCTCCAGGTGCTCCTCGGCCGAGGAGACCAGCTCGCCGCGCTCGTCGAGCCGGTTGAGGCCGTACAGCCGCGAGCGCTTGCGCAGGTCGCCGACGACCTCGACCAGGCGGGAGTTGCCGGCCAGCCCCAGCACGTCCAGGTGGAACTGGCGGTCGGCCTCCAGGTAGCCGATCAGGTCGTGCTTGCGGGCCGCCGCGACGATCGCCTCGGCCTGCGGGCGCAGCCGTTCCAGCTGCTCCTTGGTGGCGGTGCGCGCCACCCGGCCGACGGTCGGGACCTCGATCAGGGCGCGGATCTCGGTGAAGTCGTCGAGGTCGCGGTCGGTCAGCTCGGTGACGCGGAAGCCCTTGTTGCGGACGGCCTCGACGAGGCCCTCGCGGGCGAGGTCGAGCATGGCCTCGCGGACCGGGGTCGCGGAGACCCCGAAGTCGGCGGCGAGCGCGGGTGCGGAGTAGACCACGCCGGGGCGCAGTTCGCCGGAGATCAGGGCCGCCCGGAGTGCGTGGGCGACCTGGTCGCGAAGCCGCTCCTGTACGGAGATCAGGGTGCGGGATTTGAGGTCGGCCATGGTGTTCCTCCGGGTGGGTGCAGAACACCAGCGTACAATGTCACGTTACGTTGCGTACGCGACTGCCGGTGATTCGAACACCCGTCACCGGCCCGCCGGGCCGGCCCTCCGTGACGCCGAATGCCATGGTGGCAGCGGCCGTCGGCCGTGACAACGGCCGACGGCACACGATCTTCAGGTCCGCACGGAGGGCTACGCCCGACGGAACCGGCCCACCAGGGTGCTCAGACTGGCCGCGCCGTCGCCGGCCGCCACGCCCCGCCGGACCGCCTCCGCGAGGACGGCCGGCAGGGCGCCGTCCACCCCGGAGGCCTCCGCGGTGTCCCGGACGTGCTCGATGCTCGCGAGTGCCATCGTCAGCCGGTCGACGTCCCCGCGGTGGTCCCCGGCGGTGATCCGCGGCGCGTAGAACTCGATCATCCGCGGCACCAGCGAGGCGGTGGGCAGGGCGTACGGCCGAAACTCCTCGGCCGAGATGCCGTTGGCCTCGGCGATCGCCGTGGCGTGCAGGTAGCCGACCATCGAGGACCAGAACAGGTCCATCTGGATCTGGTAGTACAGCTGCGCCAGCCCGGGGTCGTCGCCCCGGTAGTCGGCCCCGGTGAGCACCTCCAGGGCGGCCCGGTGCCGCTGGAACAGCTCGACCGGGCCGCTGTAGAAGGTGGACGACTCGGGGCTGCCGATGCCCGACGGCGGCACCTGCACCCCGCCGGTCAGGTGGCCGGCGCCGCGTTCGGCCAGCCAGCGGGCGGCCTCGCGGGCCCGCCCGGGAGTGTCCGAGCCGAGGTTCACGACCGTCCTCCCCCGCAGCGCCGGCTCGACCGACTCCAGCACCTCGAACACCGCGTCGTAGTCGGTGAGGCTGAGCACCACCAGGTCGTTCGCCGCCACCGCCGCCTCGGCGTCGGATGCGGCCCGCGCACCCCGGGCGACGAGCGCGTCGGCCCGCCCGGTGGTGCGGTTCCACACCGTGACGGCGTACCCGGCGTCCAGGAACGCCCCGGCCATGGCCTGCCCCATCGGGCCGAGCCCGATCACCGTCACGGATCGCCGCGCCTGCTGCTCCACGGACATGCGTTTCCCCTCCTCTGGAACGAACGCTCTATCCAGAGCGCCGGGCCGACGCTAGCACAGGACTGGAACGAACGCTCTACCCAGAATCTCGGCTAGGATCGCGGCGTGAACACGCCCGAGAGAGCCGACGCGAAAACGAGCGCGAGGACGAGCGCGAGGACGAGCGCGAAGGCCGAAGCGAAGCCCGGCACCCGCGAGCGGATCGTCCGGGCCACCTCCCGACTGCTGCAGCGCCAGGGGTACGAGGGCACCGGGATCAAGCAGATCTCCCGCGAGGCCGAGGCCACCCTCGGCTCCGTCTACCACTTCTTCCCGGGCGGCAAGCAGGAGTTGGCCGCCGAGGCGATCCGGCACGGGGACGAGGAGTTCGCCGTCCTCCTGCGCGCCGGGCTCGGCTCCTCGCCGGACCTGGGCGAGGCGATGACCTCCTGCACCCGGATGCTCGCCACGGAACTGCGCGAGTCCGACTGGCAGGACGGCTGCCCGATCACCAGCACGGCCCTGGAGACGGTCGGCCGCGTGCCGGTGATCGAGGAGGCGGTGACCGAGGCCTTCGCCAACTGGCGGGCCGTCGTGGCGGAACGGCTGCTCGCCGCCGGCATCGGCGAGCAGGACGCCCGCGAGCTGGCCGGCACCGTGATCAGCACCCTGGAGGGCGCCGAGCTCGCCGCCCAGGTCGCCCGCAGCGAGCAGCCGCTGCTGGTCACCGGCAAGCACCTGGCCCGCCTGCTCACCGCCTACGCCGACGACCGGGCCTGACCCGCGACACCGGACCGCCGGCCCGAAAGGCGAGCCGAGAGACGGGCCCGAGAAGCCCGGGAGGCGGCCGGAAAACGTGAGGAGCCGGCGCAGCGGGGGATCCCTTCCCGCTGCGCCGACTCCGGTTCACAACTCCCAACCACGGCCAGGAGTAACGCACTTGTCGATCGAAGCCGCGCTGTACGACGGCCGCCCGAACAACGGCCGCCGCACCAGCCCGAACCTGCTGCACCTGTCCACCGACCACGGCGCCGGTCTCGCCGACGCCCTGGCCGCGCACGCCCGTCCGTCCGACCACCGGCTCGGCCGGATCGACCCGTACGGCGACACGCTGTTCAACGAGCAGGACGCCGGCGCCGCCTTCGAGGAGGCCACCGCGCTGCTCGCCCGCTGCACCACCGGGGAGCAGCGGGCGGCCGTCCGCGACCTGCGCAACCTGCTCGCCAACTGCGCCGCCACCCCGGGCAGTTGGCTCATGTTCCTCGGCGACTGAACCGCTGGGGCATATCTGACAATTCGAGGCGCACCCGGCGGGAATTGTCAGACACGCCCCTTGGACGCGGCCCGGTACACCTCCGCCGCGACGGCCAGGTCCTGCCAGGCCATCCCGACGCTCTTGAAGAACCGCGGCCGCCCGTCCGGCACCAGCGCGTCGCCGCGCACCAGCTCGGAGAGGTTCCACAGCTGCCGCCCGGTCACGCCCGCCATCAGCAGGTCCCCGGCCTCCCGGCCCGCGACCGTGCGCGCCTCCACGTACAGCTCGGCCCGCTGGACCAGCAGTTCGTCGACCTCCCGCGCGTCCGGCTCGTGCGAGCCCACCGCGGCCACCGCCGCGTGCGCGGGCACCAGCGCGCCGTCGAACAGCGGCGTGCGCGCGGTGGTGCAGCAGACCACCAGGTCCGCCTCGCGGACCGCCCGCGGACCGTCGACCTCGGCCGTCAGCCCGAGCTTCCGCCCGTACGCCGCCAGCGCCTGCGCCCGGTCGGCGTTGCGCGCCACCACGGTGAGCCGGCGCAGCGGCCGGACGGCGAGCAGGGCGTCCAGGTGCCCGTACGCCTGCGGCCCGGAGCCGAACAGCACCAGGTGCTCGGCCTCCGGCACCGCCAGCCGCCGCAGCGCGGCCGCGGTGACGGCGGGCGTGCGCAGCGCGGTGAGCGCGGCGCCGTCCAGCAGGGCGAGCGGCTGCAGGGTGGGCCCGTCCAGCAGCAGGTAGCTGCCGGTGATCCGGGGCAGCCCCCGCTCCGGGTTGGCCGGCGCGACACCGGCGATCTTCACGCCCGCGTACGGCCCGGCGGCGG
>NZ_JBIVVI010000022.1:0-18888 GCF_044757675.1 Kitasatospora sp. NPDC091257 | reverse complement strand
GGTGATCGACTCTCCGCCCGGATCGGTCAAGGGGCTCCAGCTGGTGGTGCCGGACATCGAGAGGGCGCACGCCGAACTGGCGGCGCGGGGCGTGGCGGTCAGCCCGGTCCAGCACTTCGTGGCGGGGGGCCGGGCGGACGGGCACGGCGAGGCGTGGAACAACTTCGTGTTCTTCAACGACCCGGACGGGAACGGCTGGGCGGTCCAGGAGGCGCCGCGCGCCGCCCAGGGCTGACCGGCGGCCGGCCTTGGGTAGGCTCCGGGGATGGCTGAACACGAGGGAAGCGTGCGGGTGGACAGCTGGATCTGGTCGGTCCGGCTGGTCAAGACGCGGGCGCTGGCGGCGGCCGCCTGCCGGGCCGGGCACGTCAAGGTGAACGGCGAGCGGGCCAAGCCGGCCCAGGCGCTGAAGCCCGGGGACGAGGTGCGGGTCCGCGAGGAGGGCCACGAACGGGTCGTGGTGGTGCAGAAGCTGATCCGCAAGCGGGTCGGCGCCGAGGTCGCGGCGCAGTGCCTGGTCGACAACAGCCCGCCGCGGCCGCCGCGCGAGTTCGTCGCGGCGGCCGGGACGCGGGACCGGGGGGCCGGGCGGCCGACCAAGCGGGAGCGCCGCGAGCTGGACCAGCTGCGCCGGACCTGAGCCGCGCGGGCACCGAACCGTACGGGCGCCGGGCCGCGCGGGCACGGACAGGCCCGGGCACGGAGAGGCCCGGGCACGGACAGGCCCGGAGCCGTTACACGGCAGCGGTGGCGAGCACCTTGGCGAGGAAGCCGCCGAGGTTGCCCACCGTCCGGTCGATCTGCAGCTCCAGCGGCAGCGATTCGTCGGGCCGGGTGACCAGGGTGGACTTCTTCAGCCCGCGCACGTAGAGGGAGCAGGCGAGGTCGGCGCAGATGTAGGTGCCGACCGTGTTGCCCTCGCGCCCGGCCGCCCCGGCCCGGCGGGCGGCGAGCAGCGCGACCCCGGACCCGGCGTGCGCGGTGATGCACAGCGAGCACACGTTGGTCTTGGTCAGGCTGCGCCGGATCACCGGCGAGCGCAGCGTCAGGCCGACCGGCTCGCCCTGGTACGGCGCCACCAGGTACGCCCGGTCGGGCGCGCCCTGGTCCCGCCAGCCGAGGAAGTCCAGGTGCTCCCAGGGCAGCTCCGCCAGGCCCCGGGGCAGGTTGAGCCGGCGGGCCTCGCCCTTGGAGCAGTTGACGAAGGACGCGCGGATCTCGTTCTCGCTCAGGGGTTCCATGTCGCGGAAGCTAACACCGGCCCGCCCGTCGTGTCGCGCCGATTTTCACCCGGTCCGCACCGGGTGGGCGGCCTGGACGGCGAGCCGCCGCGGGGCGTCCTCGCCGATCCGGGTGAGCAGGTCGTCCAGGGCGAGGAAGGCTTCCCAGCGTTCCTGCCCGCCGGCGGCGGCGAGGCGCTCGACCACCAGGTCCTCCAGGTCCGGGACCCGCTTGTTCTTCCAGGCCTTGTCGGCCAGGCTGACCAGCAGTGACTCGACGGTGACGCCGGGTCCGTCCCAGCTCGCGTGGCCGCGGGCGAAGCGGGCGAGGTGCTCGGGGACGCCCCGGGCGAGCAGCAGGGCGTATCCGGCGGGCTCGTGCAGGGAGCCGGGGGCGGAGAGCTCCTCGGGGTGGACGGTCTTGCCGATGTCGTGGGTGGCGGCGCCGTACAGGACGGCCTCGTGGTCGAAGGCCAGGCCCGCGCGGGCGCAAAAGCCGACGATCTCCCCGGCCACCTCGTGCACCAGGGCGAGGTGGGCGACCAGGCGGGGCGGGGCGTCGACGGCCCGCAGCAGTTCGGCGACGCCGGGGGGCAGCGGAGGCAGGTCGGTGGTGGTCACGTCGCAGGGTACCCACGACGGTGAGGGACTGTCAGTGGCGGTCCCTAGGCTTCGACGGTCCGGTCCCGGCGCAGGAGGGAGGCACCGGGACCGGACCCCGAGGGACGCTCGGGGCTACTTCTTGAAGGCGACACCGGCGTACGCCGAGACGTCCTGCCAGCCCTCGGGGAGTTCGGAGGTGGGCACGTGGCCCGCGACGGGGCGCCAGAGCGGGAGCTGGACGAGCCCGGGGCCGGCGAACTCGAAGTCGCCGAAGAAGGGTTCGACGCCGGACCGCGGGCGCAGCACGAGCGGGGCGCTGGCGCTGCGGTAGATGCGGGTGCCCTCGGAGGCGCTCTCGCGGGAGGCGAAGTCGGGGCTGCCGTGGGAGAGGATCAGCGCGCTGCCCGGGGCGAGCGCGTCGCGCAGGGTGCGGACGATCTGCTGCGCACCCTCCTCGTCGCGGATGAAGTGCAGCACGGCGACCAGCATCAGCGCGACCGGCCGGGAGAGGTCGACGGCGTCGGCCAGCGCGGAGTGGCCGAGGATGGCGGCCGGGTCGCGCAGGTCGGCCTCGATCACCGAGGTGTGCCCGGTGGGGTGGCCGGCCAGCAGGGCGCGGGCGTGGGTGGCGACGATCGGGTCGTTGTCCACGTACACCACCCGGGCGTCCGGGGCGACCCGCTGGGCGACCTCGTTGGTGGAGCCGACCGCCGGGATGCCGGTGCCGATGTCGACGAACTGGCGCACGCCCCGGCTCGCGACGAACTCCACGGCGCGGCCGAGGAACTGCCGGTTGGTGCGGGCCAGCAGCGGCAGCGCGGGGTAGGCGGATATCGCGGCCTGGGCGGCCTTGCGGTCGGCCTCGAAGTTGTCCTTGCCGCCGAGGTAGTAGTCGTACATCCGGGCGGTGTGCGGGACACCGGTGTCCAGCTCGCTCGGGGGCTGCCAGTCCTCGGCTCTGGCCCAGTCCCACTCGGTGTCCGTGCTCCGGCCGGTCGCCGCGCCGTCCTCGTACATCCTGTCCGCCCCCAATGCGCAATGCCGGAAGAGTTTGGCCACCGCCGGTCAACTCACGGTGCGCGGTGATCGTATCCAAGGACACACCGCGGAAACAGCGGGAGTTCAGGTTTACGCAACACCCGGTCGCAGGGTGTGTGCACGTCAAAGCCGGTGCGGGCCCGGTCGGGTCGGATCGCCCGCCGGAGCCGTCCTCTCTATGCTGGCTGCCGATGACTGCCGACCGCCGCACCGTACTGCGCGCCACCGCCCGGATCGCCGCCCTCGCCGCCACCGGCGGCCTGCTCACCGCGTGCGGCACCGGAACGCTCCGCCGGGCCGACCCGGGGGCACTCGCCGCGCACCCCGGGACCGTGGACCCGCAGCACACCACCGACCCGGCCTGGAACGGCGCGGAGGGCCCGGCCTCCCCCGCGCCCACCGCCCCGGCGGAACCCGGGCCCGACGGTGGGCCGACCGCCGCCGCGGCCGCCGCCCAGCCCTCCGCCCCGCCGGCCCCGCCCGTGCTGCCGCCGCTCGCGCCCGGCACCCCGGCCGAGGTCGCGTACGGGCCGCGCACCGGGAGGAACGTGGCGCTCACCTTCCACGGCAGCGGCGACCCGAAGCTGGCCACCGCCCTGCTGGAGGCCGCCGAGCAGCGCGGCGCCAAGGTGACCGTGATGGTCGTCGGCAGCTGGTTCGACCAGCAGCCGCAGATGGCCCGGCGGATCCTGGACGGCGGCCACGAGCTGGGCAACCACACCCAGAACCACCTCAACATCTCGGCCATGGCGCCCGACCAGGCGCGCGCCGAGATCGCCCAGTGCGCCGAGCGCCTGCAGCGGCTCACCGGCTCGATCGGCCGCTGGTTCCGCCCCTCCGCCGCGCAGTACGCCACCCCGATGGTGCGCGAGCAGGCCAGGGCGGTCGGGTACGAGCACGTGCTGTCCTTCGACGTCGACCCGCGCGACTACAACGACCCCTCGGCCGCCGAGCTGCAGCGCCGGGTGCTGAACTCGGTGCGTGGCGGCTCGGTGGTGGCGCTGCACATGGGGCACCAGTGCACGGTGGACGCGCTGCCCGGCATCCTGGACGGCCTGGCCAAGGCGGGACTCACGCCGGTGACCGCCAGCCGGCTCTGCGCCTGAAAGCCCTGGTCAGACCATCGGGTCGTCGTCCTTGTACGGGCGCAGCCGCAGCGTGCGGGCGTCCGCGGCGCAGATCGCGTCGGCCCGGTTGACCAGTTCCTCCAGGTCGTCCCGGCCGGCGTGGATGAAGCGCCCGTGCAGCCCGTCGAAGCGGCCGCGGGCCGCGTCCACGGTGACCGCGACCATGTACGGGATGGAGCCCCAGTCCGTGGTGCCCTTGAACATCGGCATCCCGGCGGTCATGTCGGTGGCCACCGCGCCCGGGCTGATGTCGAGGACGACGATGCCGTTGCGGGCCAGCGAGTCCGCCATGTTGTCGGAGAGCTGGAGCAGCGCGCCCTTGGAGGTGGCGTACGCGGTGTAGTCGCCGTCCGGGCGCAGGGCGAAGCCGGAGTTGAGGTTGATCACCCGGCCGCGCCGGCGGGCGACCATGCCGGGGAGGACGCAGCGCAGCAGGTTGTAGGGGCCGCGCAGGTTGGTCTCGATCACCTGCCACCACTGGTTGGCGTCGGTCTCCCAGAGCGGCACCTCGGCGCGGTCGACCAGGCCGGCGTTGTTGACCAGCAGGTCGATCGGCCCGAGGTCGCGCTCGACCAGCCGGACCGCCTCGCGCACCGAGCCGGGGCGGGTCACGTCGGCGGTCACGGCGACACCCCGGGAGCCGCGCCTGACGCACTCCTTGAGGGTGTCGGTCAGTGTCTCGTGGGTGCGGCCGACCAGGCCGACGGACATCCCCTCGGCGGCCAGGCCGATGGCGAGTTCCCGGCCGATGCCCCGGCCGGCCCCGGTGATCAGGGCAACCTGTCCTGCGAGCGATCCCGTCGACACCCCGTACTCCCTTCGCGTGCCCGGCCCTGTCCTCTTCCGCCCCCGGCCCCCGTCTGCGGCATTCTGTCGGGCGCCGGGCGGAGCCGGGCCCGGGCACACGGGTCCGGGGTCGCCGCCTCACTCGTTCGGGGGACTCCCGGCCGTGGCACCCTGCCGGGGAGGGGGTGACCTACTGGCCGGTACGGAGTAGTAACGTCGTCGGGGCGGTGACCGGTGCACCCATTCCGGCGCACCGGCCCGTTGTCCAGCAGCTCGCTGGGCCACCCGCTGGCTGGGCGACCCCCAGCACCGTCGAAGGGCAACTGAGTGAGTGACATCGCGCGCGTCGGAGTGATCGGCTGCGGCCTGATGGGGTCGGGAATCGCCGAGGTCTTCGCCCGGGCCGGGCTGGACGTCCTGGTGTCGGAGGCCAGCGGTGAGGCGCTGGAGTTCGGCCGCACCCGGCTGACCAACTCCCTGGAGACGGCCGTCAAGCGGGGCAAGCTGACGCCCGAGGAGCGGGACGAGGCGCTGGCCCGGCTGTCCTTCACCGTCGAGCTGTCCGACTTCGCCGACCGCGACCTGGTGGTCGAGGCCGTCGCCGAGCGCGAGGACATCAAGGTCCGGATCTTCGAGACCCTGGACCGGGTGGTCGAGCGCCGCGACGCGATCCTCGCCTCCAACACCTCCTCGATCCCGATCGTGAAGCTGGCCGCCGCCACCAGCCGCCCGGAGCAGGTGATCGGCCTGCACTTCTTCAACCCGGCGCCGGTGCAGAAGCTGGTCGAGGTCATCCCGACCCTGACCACCTCGGCGACCACCACCGAGCGGGTCGAGGCCTTCGCCTCCCAGGTGCTCGGCAAGGAGCCGATCCGCGCCCGTGACCGGGCCGGCTTCGTGGTCAACGCGCTGCTGGTGCCGTACCTGCTGTCCGCGGTGCGGATGTTCGAGACGGGCGTGGCCACCGCCTCGGACATCGACAAGGGCATGGAGGCCGGCTGCGCCCACCCGATGGGCCCGCTGCGGCTGTGCGACCTGATCGGCCTGGACACCATCGTCTCGATCGCCGAGTCGATGTACGACGAGTACAAGGAGCCGCTGTACGCCGCTCCCCCGCTGCTCTCCCGGATGGTCGACGCCGGCCTGCTGGGCCGCAAGTCCGGCCGGGGCTTCTACGACTACACCGCGAGCGCCTGACACCCGCGGCGGGACGGACGGCGGGGCCCGGCGGCCGGTTCACGGCCACCGGGCCCTTTCGCCTGTCGGGGCGTCAGCTGTTGATGGCGTAGCTGTCGCCGTAGACCTTCCACTTCAGCGGCGGGTTGAGGTCGAAGTTCTTGGCGTTGAGGAAGACCAGCTGCTCGGTGTCGACCCGGCTGGTGTCCGAGTGCGCCTCCTCCTTCTTCATGACCACCTTGCGGGCGTCCAGGAAGGCCTTGAGGTAGGTGGCCTCGTCGCCGCCCTGGGCGGGCGTCCTGGCCTTCTTCATGGCGGCGGCGCGGATGCCGCCGAAGCTGTCCGAGCTGTTGCCCGGGCCGTGCATGACGATGGCGTCGTAGTAGGCGAACTGGCCGAGCGCGCGCAGGCCGTCGCTCTTCGCCTGGTTGACGGCGGGGTTGAAGTACACCCGGTCGCGCTCGTCGTTCTGGGCCTGCTGGAAGACGGTGTCCTTGGCGGCGGTGGCCCAGTCCTTCTCGAAGGCGGAGCCGAGGCCGGCGTGCGATTCGCTGCCGTTGACCTTCTTCAGGGCCGGCAGGTACTTGGCCAGGATGTTGCCGGGCTTGAGGTCGGTGTAGTGCTGGACCAGGTCCAGCATGTCACCGGTGCCGGAGCAGAAGCCGATGATGCCGGCGGTGTAGCCGCGGCCGTCCTTGATGTCCTCGATGTACTTGTACTGGGCCTTCCAGTCCAGCGACGAGTTCTCCGCGCTGGACACCAGCTGCATGGCGATGTCCTTCTTGTGCGGGTCGTCCAGCCCGACCCCCTTGAACTGGACGGCGGCGGCCGGCGACGGGGCGGCCTGGGCCGCCGAGGTGGCCGCGACGGTCAGCGGCGCGGCCACCAGGGCGGCGGCGAGGGCGATGCGGAGGGCACGACGGGGCTGAGGGCGCATGGGACGCTCCGATTCCTCGTGGGTTAGGAAACTTTCCTAACGAGAAAAAGGAAAAGCCCTGACGCCGCACTCCCGCAAGGGTTTTGACGGAACCTCTTCAAGAGATCTTGGCGGCCGGGGCTCAGAACGCCCGGCGCCGCACCCACCAGACCGCCGCCGCGCACAGCGCCACCGCGAGCAGGAGCGTCCAGCCGAACTCGATGAACTGGAACGGCCAGAACCTGCTCGCCGGCTGGTACACCTCGTGCGCGGTGTAGCCGCCGTCGCGCACCAGCTCCTGGAGGTGGGCGAAGTCCCCGCCGATGTCGTAGAAGGCGCCGGTCGGGATCCGCTTCCCGGCCGGGTCGGAGAACCAGACGTTCAGCACCCAGCGGTCGTCCAGCGCCATGGGCTTCATGGAGTGCACCGCGTCCTCCAGCGGAGGCAGGTAGTGCGCGCGCACGGAGTGGGCGAGGAACGGCAGCGCGACCGAGGCCAGCAGGCCGGCCCCCACCGCGACCACCGTACGGCGGAGCACCGCACCGGCCAGCACCGCGACCCCGAAGGCCACCAGCACCCGTCCGACCAGCACCGGCGGAGTCTGCACGAAGACCTCCGGGCTGAACCCCCCGACCCGGAGCGTCAGCGGCCCGCTCCACCAGCGCAGCAGCAGCCCGAACAGCGCCGCCACGACGGCCAGCACCGCGCCGCCCATGACCAGGCCGCCCACCGTCCAGCGGGTCCGCCCGGCGCCCTGGGTCCAGGCGAAACGCACCGTGCCGTGCTCGAACTCCCGTGCCAGCAGCGGGCCTCCGAGGAAGGCCCCGAAGGCCCCGCCGAGGACGTAGAACACGGAGTCGAGCGCCAGCAGGCCGTCGCCGTACTCGCGCAGGAACTGCTTGTACATGGCCATGCAGGCGTCGGTGGAGGGGTCGCAGGAGGCCGCGCCGGTGCGGGCCAGGCCGTCGTGCAGGTACCAGCCGTGGACCAGCAGCCCGAGGGAGATCGCGGCCATCACCGTCAGCAGGGTCAGCAGCGCGGGCCGGTGCCGCAGCCCGGCCGCCCGCAGGACGGCGGAGCGGGGCGGGGCGAGGGACAGGGAGCTCACGGCAGCAGCACCTTCTCGTTCGGGTGGACGGCCCCGCGCGGGCCGGGGAGGGCGGAGGCGGCCGGCTCGCGCAGGTAGGCGAGCACCAACTCCGTCAGCCCGACGCGCTGCTGGTGCCAGGAGCCGGAGACCGGGGCGTCCACGCCGCCGGTGCGGACCAGCAGGTGGGACTGGGCGCCGGCCCGGCGGTCGCGGACCACCGGCAGCTGTCCGGCCACCCGGTCGGCCTCGGCGGTCGGGCCGGTGAGCATCCGGTGGCCGGCCAGCAGGTCGTCCACCTCCCCCGCGACCTGGACCCGGCCGGCGCCGAGCACCACCAGGTAGTCGCAGCTCTGCTCCAGTTCGTTGACGGCGTGCGAGGAGAACACCACCGACATCCCGTCCTCGGCCACCGCGGTCAGCAGCACGGCCATGAAGTCGTGCCGCGCGAGCGGGTCGAGAGCGGCCAGGGGCTCGTCCAGCAGCAGGAGTTCGGGGCGCTTGGCGAGTGCCAGCGCGAGCGAGACCTGGGCCTGCTGACCGCCGGAGAGGCGGCCGTACTTGCGGTCCAGCGGGATGCCCAGGCCGTCCAGGTGGGTACGGGCCCGGGCGTCGTCCCAGCGGCGGTTGAGGTGACGGCCCATCGCCAGCAGGTCGCGCACGGGCACGCCGGGGTAGAGCGCGGCGTTCTGGGCGACGAAGCCGATCCGGTCCAACGCGCGCGGGGAGCCGGGCAGCTGGTCGCCGAGGACGGTCAGCGCGCCCTCGCTCGGCAGGGTCAGTCCGGCGGCCAGGCTGAGCAGCGTGGTCTTGCCGGCGCCGTTGGGGCCGACCAGGGCCACCACGTGCCCGGCGGGGAGGGCGAGCCGGCAGTCCCGCAGCGCCCAGGAGCGCCGGTAGCGCTTGCCGAGCCCGGCGCAGTCGATCACCGTGTCCACGGCCATCAGGCCACCACCCCGCCCCGGTCCTCGCGCAGGTCGCGCAGCGCGTCCTCGAACACCGCGGCCATCCCCTCCTCGTCCAGCCCGGCGGTCCGCGCCGAGCGCATCCAGTCCAGTAGCCCGCGGCGCAGCGCGGCCCGCTCGCGCAGCGGCACCACCCCGGCGGGCAGGCCCCGCACGAAGGTGCCCTGGCCCCGGCGGCCGGCCGCGAGGCCGCGGTGCTCCAGTTCGCGGTACGCCTTGAGCACGGTGTTCGGGTTGATCGCCAGCCCGGCCACCACCTCGCGCACCCGGGGCAGCCGGTCCCCCTCGGTCAACCAGCCCATCCGCAGCGCCTGTTCGACCTGCTGCACGAGCTGCAGGTAGGTCGGGACGCCGGAGGCCGGGTCCAGGCGGAACTCGATCGGGGAGGGCTGGTCGGCATCGTCTTTATCTACTTCCATAGGTAAAGAGATAAACGATGGACCGACGCACCGTCAACCCGGGGCAGTGTCAACCCGGGGAAGTGGAAAGGGCCCCGCCCCGGACGCGTGGTCCGGGGCGGGGCCCTCCTGGGTACTACGGCCGCGTCAGACGCCGCGCAGCACCGCGCCGGTGCGGGCGACAGCCTCGGCGACGGCCGCCTCGCGGGCGGCGGTCGCCTCGTCGGCGGTCAGGGTGCGGTCGGTCGCGCGGAAGCGCAGCGCGTACGCCAGCGACTTCTTGCCCTCGCCGACCTGCTCACCGGTGAACACGTCGAACAGCCGGATGGCCTCCAGCAGTTCGCCCGCGCCGGAGCGCAGCGCGGCCTCGACCTCGGCGGCCGGGACAGCGGTGTCGACGATCAGCGCGACGTCCTGGGTCGCCACCGGGAAACCGGAGACGGTCGGACCGCCGACCCGCTCGGCGCCGTCGGCGGTGAGCAGGTCGATGTCGATCTCCATCGCGGCGGTGCGGGCCGGCAGCCCGAGCGCCTTGACCACCCGCGGGTGCAGCTCACCGGCGTGGCCGACCACCCGGTCGGTGCCGGCCACCAGCAGCTCGGCGCAACGGCCCGGGTGCCACGGGGCCAGCTGGCCCTGCCGGACGGTCAGCTCGATGCCGGCCGCCCGGGCCACCGTGCGGGCCGCCTCGACGGCGTCCGCCCAGGAGGCCTGGGCGCCCTTGCCCCACCAGCCCGACGGCAGCCGCTCGCCCGCGAGGGCGACCGCGATCCGGCGCGGCTGGTCCGGCAGCGCGGCGTCCAGCGCGGCCAGCTCCTCGTCGCTGGGCCGGTGGTCGACCGCCGGACGCGGGGCCACGCTCAGCTCGTCCTTGGGCAGGAAGACGGTGCCGGTCTCGAAGATCGCCAGGTCGGTGTTGCCCCGGCCGACGTTGCGCCGCAGCGCGCCGAGCAGGCCCGGCAGCAGCGTGGTGCGCAGCGCCGGCTCCTCGTCGTTCAGCGGGTTGACCAGCTTCACCGTGCGGCGGCGCCGGTCGTCCGCCTCCAGGCCGAGCGCCTCGAAGGCGGTCTCGCCGAGGAACGGGTAGTTGTTGACCTCGACGTAGCCGGCCCCGGCCAGCGCGACGCCGATCCGGCGGTGCACCCGCTGGGCCTCGGTCAGGCCCTTGCCCGGGGGAACGTCGGGCATCCGGGCGGGGACGTTGTCGTAGCCCTCCAGCCGGATGACCTCCTCCGCGAGGTCGTACGGGTCGGTGAGGTCCGGGCGCCAGGTCGGCGGGGTGACCTCCAGGACGTCGGCGCCGGAGACCGAGCAGCCGATCTCCTGCAGGCGCCGGGTGACGGTCTCGCGGCCGTACCCGGTGCCGGCCACCCGGTCGGGCAGGTCGGCGGCGATGGTGATGGTGCGCACCGGGTGCGGGGCCGCGATGTCGGTGACCCCGGCCTCGGCGGTGCCGCCGGCGATCAGGACCAGCAGGTCGACGGCGCGCTGCGCGGCGGCGCGGGCGGCCTCCGGGTCGACGCCGCGCTCGAAGCGCTTGGACGCCTCGGAGGGCAGCTTGTGCCGCTTGGCACTGCGGGCGATGGCGACCGCGTCGAAGTGCGCCGCCTCGATGATCACCTCGGTGGTGCCCGGGCCCGCGGCCGGGTCGAGGATCTCGGTGGAGGCGCCGCCCATCACACCGGCCAGGCCGATCGGGCCACTGTTGTCGCAGATCAGCAGGTCCTCGGCGGAGAGCTTGCGCTCGACCCCGTCGAGGGTGGTGAGGCTCTCGCCCTGCTCCGCCCGGCGGACCGTGATCGGGCCCGACACGCGCTGCTTGTCGTAGGCGTGCAGCGGCTGGCCGACCTCCAGCATCACGTAGTTGGTGATGTCGACGGTCAGCGAGATCGGGCGGATGCCCGACTTCTGGAGCCGGCGCTGCAGCCAGATCGGGGACTTGGCGTTCGGGTCGACGCCGACGACCGTACGGGCCACGAAGCGGTCGCAGCCGGCCTGGTCGTTGACCTTCACCAGGTAGCCGAAGGAGTTCGCCGGCGGCACGTCGAGCAGCGCCGGGTCGGCCAGCGGCAGCCCGTACGCGGCGGCGGCCTCACGGGCCACGCCGCGCATGGACAGGCAGTAGCCGCGGTCCGGGGTGACGGCGATGTCGAGCACCTCGTCGACGAGCTGGAGCAGCTCGATGGCGTCGGTGCCGGGCTCGAACTCCGGCGGGAGCACGATGATGCCGTCGTGGTCGTCGCCCATGCCCAGCTCGCGGGCGGAGCAGATCATGCCGGCCGAGGTGTGGCCGTAGGTCTTGCGGGCCGCGATCGGGAACGGGCCGGGCAGCACGGCGCCCGGGAGCACGACCACGACCTTGTCGCCGACGGCGAAGTTGGTCGCGCCGCAGACGATCTCCTGCGGCTCGCCGGTGCCGTTGGCGTCGCCGACGTTCACGAAGCAGTGCCGGATCGGCTTCTTGAAGCCGGACAGCTCCTCGATGGAGAGCACCTCGCCGACCACCAGCGGACCCTTGAGGTCCGTGCCGATCTGCTCGACGGTCTCGACCTCCAGGCCGGCCCGGACCAGGCGCTCCGCGACGTCACGGCCGGTCTCGCCGGCCGGCAGGTCGACGTACTCGCGCAGCCAGGAAAGCGGGACGCGCATCAGATCTCCATCCCGAACGGGAGGGTGAAGCGGACGTCACCCTCGACCATGTCGCGCATGTCGGCGACGTTGTGACGATTCATCAGGATCCGCTCCAGGCCCAGGCCGAAGGCGAAGCCGCTGTAGCGGTTGGGGTCGACGCCGCAGGCGACCAGCACCCGCGGGTTGACCACGCCGCAGCCGCCGAGCTCGATCCAGCCCTCGGAGGAACAGGTCCGGCACGGCCGGTCCGGGTTGCCGACGCTCGCACCGCGGCACACGAAGCACTGGAGGTCGATCTCCGCGCTCGGCTCGGTGAACGGGAAGTAGGACGGGCGCCAGCGCAGCTCCAGGCCGCCACCGATCAGCTTCTCGACCAGCACCTCGATGGTGCCCTTGAGGTCGGCGAAGGTGATGCCCTCGTCCACCGCGAGGCCCTCGACCTGCCGGAAGACCGGGGTGTGGGTGGCGTCCAGCTCGTCGGTCCGGTAGACCCGGCCCGGGCAGACCACGTAGACGGGGGGCTCACGGTCGAGCATGGTGCGGGCCTGGACCGGGGAGGTCTGGGTGCGCAGCACCACGCCGGAGTCGGCGGAACCGTCCGGGGCCTGGACGAAGAAGGTGTCCTGCATCGAGCGGGCCGGGTGGTCCGGGCCCAGGTTGAGGGCGTCGAAGTTGAGCCACTCGGCCTCGACCTCGGGGCCCTCCGCGACCTGGTAGCCCATCGCGACGAAGGTGTCCTCGATGAGCTCGGCCATCGTGGTCAGCGGGTGCCGGGCGCCGCGCGGGGCGCGGTCGTACGGCAGCGTGACGTCCACCGCCTCCTCGACCAGCACGCGGGCGTCGCGCTCCGCCTCCAGCTCGGCCTGCCGCTTGGCGAGGGCCTGGTTGACCGCCCCGCGGGCCTGGCCGATCAGCTTTCCGGCCGCCGCCTTCGCGTGCGGGGGCAGAGCGCCGATCTCGCGATTGGCGAGCGAGAGCGCGGAGCGGTCGCCGGTGTGGGCGACCTTGGCCTGCTTCAGTTCGTCCAGGGAGCCGGCGGCGGCGAACGCGGCGATCGCCTCGTCCCGCGCCTGCTCCACCACCTCGGGCTTGAGGGCCTCGACCTCGACCGGGTCGTACGACTTGTTGGGTGCCGACATCTCTATCTTTCCCGTGCTCCTGCTCGTCCGTGCTCAAGGTCTTTGGGCCAACGCCAAAGGTCGAGTGTAGTCGCAGCGGGTATCACCGCTGCCGCGAAGCCCGTCCGGGGAGACGACGCCCGACCTGCTCGGGAACTCCGAGTACGCGGTGCGCTTGCCGTGCATGCTCCTTCAGAGCATGCCGTGCTTGTCGTTCATGCTCCTTCAGAGCATGAAGTCGGGCACCCCGGCGGGCAGGATAAATCGGAACCGGGCGCCGCCGCCGGGCGCGCGGTCGACGCGGATCGAGCCGCCGTGGGCCTCCACGATGCCCTTGACGATGTAGAGGCCCAGGCCCGTGCCGCCGCGCTTGGAGCCGCGCCAGAAGCGGGTGAAGACGCGGGGCATCGACTCCTCGGGGATGCCGCTGCCTTCGTCGCTCACGGTGACCGCTGTGCCTTCCACGATGCGGGGCGGGGTGCCGCTGCGCTCCCAGACGGGCGCCTCGACGACCTCCTTGGCCGGTGCCACCTCGATGGTGACAGTTCCCTCGCCGTGCCGCACCGCGTTTTCCAGCAGGTTGGCCAGCACCTGGTCGACCTTGTCCGGGTCGGCCCACAGGACGGTCAGCTGTTCGCCGATCCGGATGTCGAAGCGGTCCTCGGGGATGCCGGTGGCGACCTTGCGCTCGACGTGCCGGCGCACCGCCGCGGCCAGGTCGACCACCTGCTTGCGCAGCTCCAGCCGGCCGGAGTCGATCCGGGAGATGTCCAGCAGCTCGGCGATCAGCCGGGTGACCCGGTCGGCGTCCGCGTCCACGGTCTCCAGCATCAGCCGCTTCTGCCCGTCGGTGAACCGCTCCCACTTGGCCAGCAGCGTCGCCGTGAAGCCCTTGACGCTGGTCAGCGGGGAGCGCAGCTCGTGCGCCACGGTGGCGATCAGCTCGGCGTGGCTGCGCTCGGTGCGGCGCCGGGCCTCGGTGCCGCGCAGGGCGATCACCAGGCGCTCCAGCGGCCCGCCCGGCGCGCTGCGTACGTACCGGGCGGAGACCAGCACCTCGCGCCCCCCGGGCAGCAGCAGGTTGCGCTCCGGCTGGCGGGTGCGGGTGGCCAGGCCGCCGTACGGGTCGGTCAGCGGCCACCAGCGGCGGCCGTCCAGGTCCTCCAGCGGGAGGACGTCCTCCAGCCCGCTGCCGAGCGCGGCCTGCGGGAGCACGCCGGTGAGCCGGGCCGCGGCCCGGTTGAAGCAGACCACCCGGCCCAGCGCGTCGGCGACCACCAGGCCGTCCGGCAGGTCGTCCGGGTCGAGCTCGGGTCCGCTGCCGACCATGGGTTGCCTCCCCGATTACCCACCGTGCCGTTCCCCCCACCGAGGCAGACCCTAGCGCCTCCCAGGCCCGCGCAGTAGGGCTTGCCGCCTGGATCCTGACGCGCCCCCGGGTGCGTCAGGCGTTCGAGCGGCAGCCGCCGGGCGAGCGCTGGGCGCGGGCGGAGGCGTACAGGCAGACCGCCGCCGCGGTGGCCAGGTTGAGGCTCTCGGCGTGGCCGTGGATCGGGACGCGCACGACCTCGTCGGTGAGCGCGCGGGTCTCCTCCGGAAGCCCCCAGGCCTCGTTGCCGAACACCCATGCGCCGGGCGCCCCCAGGGTGCCCTCGTCGAGCTCCTGGTCCAGGTCGCGCTCCCCCGCGCCGTCCGCGGCGAGCACCCGGACGCCGGCCTCGCGCAGCCTGCCGACGGCCTCCTCGACCGGTACCCCGACCGCCACCGGCAGGTGGAACAGGCTGCCCACGGAGGCCCGGACGGCCTTCGGGTTGTAGAGGTCCACCGAGGCGTCGGTGAGCACCACGGCGTCCGCACCGGCCGCGTCGGCGGTGCGCAGCACCGTGCCGGCGTTCCCGGGGTCGCGCACGTGGGCGAGGATCGCGACCAGCTTCGGACGGGCCTTGAGCACCTCGGCGAACGGGGTGTCGATGAAGCGGCAGAGCGCCACGATGCCCTGCGGCGTCACCGTGTCGCAGATCTCGGCGATCACCTCGTCGGTGGCGGTCAGCACCGGCAGTCCCTCGACCAGGGCGGCCTCGACGATGCCGGCGTGCCGCTCGGCGGCCTCCGGGGTCGCGTAGACCTCGACCACGGCGTGCTCGCCGCTGCCCGGCAGCCTGCCGAAGGCGATGGCCTCCCGGACGGCCTGCGGGCCCTCGGCCAGGAAGCGGCGCTCCTTGGTGCGCTGGTTGCGCTTGGCCAGCCGGCGGGCGGCCACGACGCGCGGCGAGCGCAGGGAGGTCAGCAGGGGGGTGTCGGTGCTCGGCATGGTCTCGTTCTCCGGAGGCGCTGAAGGAGGGGGAAAGCAGGACCGGACCCGCAGGCGAGCCTGCGGGTCCGGTCAGAGCTCAACCGATCTCGGAAGATCAGGCGGCGTCGGCGGCGGCCTTCGGGGCGTTCACGTCGGCCGGCAGCGCCTTCTGGGCGACCTCGACCAGGGAGGCGAACGCACCCGGGTCGTTGACGGCCAGGTCGGCCAGCATCTTGCGGTCGATCTCGACGCTGGCGGCCTTCAGGCCCTGCACGAAGCGGTTGTAGGTGATGCCGTTGGCACGGGCCGCAGCGTTGATGCGCTGGATCCACAGCTGACGGAAGTCGCCCTTGCGCTTCTTGCGGTCGTTGAAGTTGTAGACCAGCGAGTGGGTGACCTGCTCCTTGGCCTTGCGGTACAGGCGCGAACGCTGGCCACGGTAGCCGCTGGCGCGCTCCAGGATGACCCGGCGCTTCTTGTGGGCGTTGACTGCCCGCTTGACGCGTGCCACTTGATTACTCCTTGGGTTGGACCACGGACTACTTCACGTGGTCCGTCATTCGAATGGGTCGGGAAGGATCAGCTGCCCCGCTCGCGGCTCGCGCCGGGCGGGAGGGCGATCACTTGCCGAGAAGCTTCTTGATCTTCTTGGCGTCAGCGGGGGCCAGCTCGACGGTCCCGGCCAGCTTGCGGGTCAGCGTCGAGGGCTTGTGCTCCAGGAGGTGGCGGCGGCCGGCGCGCTCGCGCAGCACCTTGCCAGAGCCACTGATCTTGAAGCGCTTGCTGGCGCCACTGTGCGTCTTCTGCTTCGGCATTTCGCCGTATCTCCTCGTCAGTCCCGTCCGCGCCCGCGCGACGTGCGCCGCGCGGGCGTGAACTGGATGGATCTGCGGTGACCGGGCGGGCCGCCCCGTCACCCTGGGGGCCGGTCTCCCGGGCCTCCTGGCCGGTGAGGGCTCAGGCGCCCTGGGAGGCGGCCGGCTGCTCGACCGGAGCGTCGGCCTCGACGGCCGGCGCCTCGGCCGGGGCGTCCTGCGCCTCGGTCGCGACGTCCTCGTCCTCGGTCACGACGTCCTCGACCTCGACGTCCTCGACCTCGGTCACAACGTCCTCGTCCTCGGTGTCCGCAGCGGCGTCGGAGCCGGCGGTGCGGCCCTGACGCTCGGCCTTGCGGGCGTCCGCGAGGGCGCGGGCCTCGGCCATCGCCTCGGTCTTCTTCTTGTGCGGGCCAAGGACCATGATCATGTTACGGCCGTCCTGCTTGGGCGAGGACTCCACGAAGCCCAGGTCCTGGACGTCGTCGGCAAGCCGCTGAAGCAGACGGAAGCCCAGCTCGGGGCGGGACTGCTCACGACCGCGGAACATGATCGTGATCTTGACCTTGTCGCCCTGCTTGAGGAACCGGACGACGTGACCCTTCTTGGTGTCATAGTCGTGCGGGTCGATCTTCGGCCGGAGCTTCATCTCCTTGATGACCGTGTGCGCCTGGTTCTTGCGCGCCTCACGGGCCTTCATGGCCGACTCGTACTTGAACTTGCCGTAGTCCATGAGCTTGCACACCGGCGGCCGGGCGGTCGCCGCGACCTCGACCAGGTCGAGGTCGTACTCCTGCGCGAGCTCCAGCGCCTTGGCAAGCGGCACGATGCCGACCTGCTCGCCGCTGGGACCGACGAGTCGCACCTCGGGGACGCGAATCCGGTCGTTGATGCGGGGCTCGGTGCTGATGGGGCCTCCTCGGTTGCACCTTCTGCGATGCGGCCGTCGGACGGCGGTCGCACGTAGTGGACTCGACCACTGGGCGGGGCTTCATTCGTGCTGCGCTGTCCGGTACGTACACCGCCACACGAAAAAAGCCCCGCTCGGTACAAGCGGGGCTCCACACAACCGGGGGCGACGCCCGGTGAGGGGCGCTGCGGCGACTCGGCGCCAGGGGCGCCCGTCGCGGACCGGGACCCGTCGACCCTGAGGCCGACCAGGTGGGAGACTTTCGCGGTTGCCCTCTCGGGCCTCCTCAGTGGAGCCTCCACTTGCTGGCCGAGTGCCCATACGGGATCCCGGCCGGTCAGTCTCGAAGCTTACAGCGTCGGGGGGGCGAACGCCATTCCGCCCCTTCGCGCGGCCGCCTCCCGGCGCGGGGAACGGCCGCCTCCCGGCGCGGATACGGCCGCGTCCTGGTACCGAAGGGGCCCTTGTACGCTCCATGGGTACGGACAGACCGAACACGATGGAACGAGCCCACCTTGAGCAGCGAGCCCACCCAGAACCCCGGCGCGGACGACGACGCGATCGGCTTCGACGACCTCACCCGCGACATCGCCGAGGTCCCGGCCGTCGAGGTGATCACCACCGTCGCGGTGCACCTGATGAGCGCCGCCGCCGTCAAGTGCGGTCTCGCCGAGGGCGGCGACAAGGACAAGGACCTGGACGAGGCCCGCAAGCTGATCACCGCACTGGCCGGGCTGGTCACCGCCGGTGCCCCGGAGATCAGCAACTTCCACGCCGCGCCGCTGCGCGACGGGCTGCGCTCGCTCCAGCTCGCCTTCCGCGAGGCCTCGATCGTCCCGGACGCCCCGGGCGCGGGCCCGGGCGAGAAGTTCACCGGGCCGGTCTACTCCTGAGACCGCTCGCGGGAGGTCCGGCACGCGCGGGCCGGACCTCCCGCTCCGTCAACGCCGGTAGAGCGGCTCCCCCGGCAGCTCCGCACTCGCCGGCAGCACCGCGAGGTCCAGCCCCCGGTCCAGCCGCACCCGCAGCAGCGGGTCCGCGGCCACCGCCCGCCCGACCCGCTGCGCGGCCGCCTGCAGCCCCGCCTGGTCCAGCGCCGGGTCGAACACCACCGCGAGCACCCCGTCGGAGCCCTCCGAGCCCGCCAGCAGCCCGGTAACCACCTGCGGCTCCGCCGCCAGCAGCCCGCGGACCGCCTCGCGCACCTCCGGGTCCAGGGCCGGCGGCAGGAACGGCCGGTTCTCCGCCAGCGCCCGCAGCCGGGCGCCGCTCAGCCGGAACGGCACCGGCCCGGCCGGGTCGATCAGCAGCGTGTCGGCCCGCTCCGAGAAGGCGACCATCGCGGCCTGCGGGGCCGCCGTCGGCGCCGGACGGGCGTCGGCGCGCCAGCGGGCCAGCGCCTCCAGCGACGTGAAGGCCGGCAGCGCGCGGCGCCCGTCCGGGGCCTCCAGCACCGGGATGGCCATGTCGCTGGTCTTCTCGTGCCGGTGCCCGTGCGCGTCCACCTCGACCTCGCCGAGGATCGCGACGATCGGGACCATCAGCCGGGTGGGGGTCAGCGCCGCCAGCACCTCCGACTCGGCCGCGCCGTCCTGCGACCAGCGCGCGAGGGCCTCGGTGAGCGCCGGGTCGGCGGTGCCGTCGTCGTCGGAGAAGCCGGGGTTCGGGATGCTCTTGCCGACGAACGCCGGGTTGGAGAAGTCTTTGCGGTCCACCCGCCCGACCCTATGCCACCGCGCGCGAGCGGCCCCATTTCCCCGCACGTTCCCCGTACGCGGGGCCTACCCACCGGTAGCGCGGTGTGG
>NZ_JBIVVI010000021.1:0-19038 GCF_044757675.1 Kitasatospora sp. NPDC091257 | reverse complement strand
CCCCCGGCAGGGGGACTGATCCGCACTCCGTGTCGCTGACGCCCGCCCACGCGAACGTCGATCACCCCTCCGAGAGCCCCAAATTAGGATGATCGCGCCGATGGGGACGAGCAACTTCCCTCGGACGGAGCGGGGTTGCACTCTACTGGGTGACATCCCGAGCGCCCGTACGGCCCATTCGGCCGATGAACGCCGGCCGGCACCCGGCCCGACGGCGGGGCCGGCCGCCGGACAGCGGCGGCGGTCACCCGAGGGCGGGGCCGGTCAGTGGTGGCCGGTCACGCCGCCGTTGTCCCGGCGGTCCAGCGAGCGCTGCAGGGCGGCCGCCGCGAAGGGGTTCCGCTCGGCGGCCCGGCGGCGGCGCGGGGCACGGACGGGGGCGGTGGCGGGGGCGGACGTGGCGTGACGGTCGGCGGCGGTCGGCGACATACCGGGCTCCTTGGAAGCGGCGCCGCGGAGGGCGGGCGCGAAGAGGGGGAGGGAGCGCGGGAGCAGGGATCGCCTGCTCGTGAAGGCGCACGCGCACACGGGCCGCACACCCTGGCTACAGGGGCGGCACACCGTATGGCCCTTCCACGGTACGGCCGCGCCCCGGCCGTGTCTGCACGAATACTTGGATTTCCTAGTATCTGAGACGGGCGTCACCCGGGAGAACGCAGCAGGGCCCGGACCGCCGTTCGAACGGCGGTCCGGGCCCTGCTGGAGCCGGGAGGGTCAGCCCAGGTCGACCGAGCGCGCGAAGTGGGCGCCGATCTCGGCGGCGATGGCCGACAGCACCTCCTGCGGGATCTCGGTGTCCACGGTGATGGAGGCCAGCGCGTTGCCGCCGTCGCGGGCGACCTGCATGCCGGCGATGTTGATGCCCGCGTCGCCGAGGTGGCGGCCGAGCACGCCGACCACGCCGGGGCGGTCCTCGTACTTGAAGAAGGCCATGTGGTCGGTGAGCGCCACGTCCACGTCGAAGGCGTCCACGCCGACGATCTTCTGGGTCTGCTTGGGGCCGGCCAGCGTGCCGGAGATGGCGATCTCCTCGCCGCCCCCGAGCGTGCCGCGGACGGTGATCACGTTGCGGTGCTCGGGGCTCTCGCTGGAGGTGGTCAGCCGGACCTCGACGCCGCGCTCCTGGGCGAACAGCGGGGCGTTGACGTAGGACACCGTCTCCGCCACCACGTCCTCGAACACGCCCTTCAGGGCGGACAGTTCGAGCACCTTCACGTCGTGCTGGGTGATCTCGCCGCGGACCTCGACGTCGAGGCGGACGGCCACCTCGCCGGCCAGCGCGGTGAAGATCCGGCCGAGCTTCTCGGCGAGCGGCAGGCCCGGGCGGACGTCCTCGGCGATCACGCCGCCCTGGACGTTCACCGCGTCCGGCACCAGCTCGCCGGCCAGCGCGAGGCGCACCGACCTGGCGACCGCGATGCCGGCCTTCTCCTGCGCCTCGTCGGTGGAGGCGCCCAGGTGCGGGGTGGCGACCACGTTGTCGAAGGCGAACAGCGGGGAGTCGGTGCACGGCTCCTTGGCGTACACGTCCAGGCCGGCGCCGGCCACCCGGCCGTCGCGCAGCGCGCTCGCCAGCGCCTCCTCGTCCACGATGCCGCCGCGGGCGGCGTTCACGATGCGGACGGTCGGCTTGACCTTGTGCAGCGCCTCGTCGCCGATCAGGCCGATGGTCTCCGGGGTCTTGGGGAGGTGGACGGTGATGAAGTCCGAGACCTCCAGCAGCTCCTCCAGGGTGACCAGCTTGACGCCCATCTGCGCGGCGCGGGCGGCCTGGATGTAGGGGTCGTACGCGACGATCTTCATCCCGAACGCGGACATCCGCTGGGCGACCAGCACGCCGATCCGGCCGAGGCCGACGACACCGAGGGTCTTCTCGCTCAGCTCGACGCCGGTGTACTTGTTGCGCTTCCACTCGCCCTGCTTGAGCGCGGCGTTGGCCGGCGCGATGTTGCGGGCGACGGAGATCAGCAGACCGCAGGCGAGCTCGGCGGCGGTGACGATGTTGGAGGTCGGCGCGTTGACGACCATCACGCCGGCCTTGGTGGCGGCGGAGACGTCCACGTTGTCCAGGCCGACACCGGCCCGGGCGACCACCTTGAGCTTGCGGGCGACGGCCAGCGCCTCGGCGTCGACCTTGGTGGCGGAGCGGATCAGGATCGCGTCGACGTCGGCGATCGCGGTGAGCAGCTCGGTGCGGTCGGCGCCGTTGCAGTGGCGGATCTCGAAGTCGGGGCCGAGGGCGTCGACGGTGGCGGGCGAGAGCTCTTCGGCGATCAGAACTACGGCGCTTTTGGATGTCACAGTGCTCACGACAGTGGGTCCTTAGCTGTCCGGTTCCCCCGGGCACGTAGGTGGCGTGGAGGGCGGGGGAAGGTGGCATGCCGCGTAGGTAGACGCACGACGCTGTGGGCCTGACGCGCACTCGGAGTGTATCGACGGGCTGGACAGCGGGCCGCTCCCGTCCGGCGAAATCACCCGGACGAGAGCAGCCTACTTGTACAACGAGGTAACAAAACCGGGCCCGGAGAACGGCCCGGAAGGGGGTCAGGCCTTCTCGTTGACCCAGCTCATCAGCGAGCGCAGCTTCTTGCCGGTGGTCTCCAGCAGGTGGTTCTCGTCGGCCTTCTTGTACTCGTTGTACTTGGGCAGACCCGCCTTGTACTCGGCGATCCAGGTGTTGGCGAAGGTGCCGTCCTGGATCTCGGCGAGGACCTTCTTCATCTCGGCCTTGGTGGCGTCGGTGATGATCCGCGGGCCGGTGACGTAGTCGCCCCACTCGGCGGTCTCGGAGACCGACCAGCGCATCTTCTCCAGGCCGCCCTCGTACATCAGGTCGACGATGAGCTTCAGCTCGTGCAGGCACTCGAAGTAGGCGATCTCCGGCTGGTAGCCGGCCTCGACCAGGGTCTCGAAACCGGCCTTCACCAGGGCGGCGGTGCCACCGCAGAGAACGGCCTGCTCGCCGAACAGGTCGGTCTCGGTCTCCTCGGTGAAGGTGGTCTTGATGACGCCGGCCTTGGTGGCGCCCAGGCCCTTGGCGTACGACAGCGCCAGGGCGAAGGCGTTGCCCGAGGCGTCCTGCTCGACCGCGACGATCGCGGGGACGCCGCGGCCCTCCTCGTACTGGCGGCGGACCAGGTGGCCCGGGCCCTTCGGGGCGACCATGCAGACGTCGACGTCCGCCGGGGGCTTGATGAAGCCGAAGCGGATGTTCAGGCCGTGGCCGAAGAACAGGGCGTCGCCGGCCTTCAGGTGCGGGGCGATGTCGGCCTCGTAGACGTCGGCCTGGATCGGGTCCGGCACCAGGATCATGATGACGTCGGCCTCGGCCGCCGCCTCGGCCGGGGTGACGACGCGCAGGCCGGCCTCCTCCGCCTTGGCGCGGGACGTGGACTCCGGCTTCAGGCCGACCCGGACGTCGGCGCCGGAGTCGCGCAGCGACAGCGCGTGGGCGTGGCCCTGGCTTCCGTAGCCGATGACCGCGACCTTGCGGCCCTGGATGATGGACAGGTCGGCGTCGTCTTCGTAGAACAGCTCGGCCACGGGGGCACATCTCCTTGCGTGATGGTTGCCGGGTACGCGGTGCTCACCGTATGCGCACGCGGCGGGGGTTTGGGTCTTTGCGTCAGGGTTTGAGACGGCGCTGTTTACGCGCTGCGGTCCAGGGCGCGCAGCGAGCGGTCCGTGATGGAACGCGCGCCGCGGCCGATGGCGACCAGGCCGGACTGGACCAACTCCTTGATGCCGTAAGGCTCCAGCATCCGGAGCATGGCCTCCAGCTTGTCCGAACTGCCGGTGGCCTCGATGGTCACCGCTTCGGGCGACACGTCGACGGTCTTGGCACGGAACAGCTGGACGATCTCGACGATCTGCGACCGGGTCTCGTTGTCGGCGCGGACCTTCACCAGGACCAGTTCCCGCTGGATCGCAGCGGACTGGTCGAGTTCGACGATCTTTATCACGTTCACGAGCTTGTTGAGCTGCTTGGTGACCTGTTCCAGCGGGAGGTCCTCGACGTTGACCACGATCGTCATCCGGGACACGTCCGGATGCTCGGTCGAGCCGACGGCGAGGGAGTCGATGTTGAAGCCCCGACGGGAGAACAGGGCGGCGATGCGGGCGAGCACGCCGGGCTTGTTCTCGACCAGGACGGAGAGGGTGTGCTTGGACATGGGATTCCTCAGTCGTTCTGGAAACTGCAGGGGCTGGTCAGTCGAGGTCGTCGCCGAAGTCGGGGCGCACGCCCTTGGCGAACTGGATCTCGTCGTTGCTGGTGCCGGCCGCGACCATCGGCCAGACCATGGCGTCCTGGTGGACGATGAAGTCGATGACCACCGGGCGGTCGTTGATCTCCATCGCCTGCTTGATGACCGCGTCGAGGTCCTCGGGGCGCTCGCAGCGCAGGCCGACGCAGCCCATCGCCTCGGACAGCAGGACGAAGTCGGGGATCCGGGTGCCCTGGGCCGGCGGCTCGATGCCGTCGTGGCCGGGGCCGGAGTGCAGCACGGTGTTGGAGTAGCGCTGGTTGTAGAACAGCGTCTGCCACTGCCGGACCATGCCCAGCGAGCCGTTGTTGATGACCGCGACCTTGATCGGGATGTCGTTCAGGGCGCAGGTGACCAGCTCCTGGTTGGTCATCTGGAAGCAGCCGTCGCCGTCGATGGCCCAGACCGCGCTCTCCGGGCGGCCGGCCTTGGCGCCCATCGCCGCGGGAACGGCGTAGCCCATCGTCCCGGCGCCGCCCGAGTTGAGCCAGGTGCCCGGCTTCTCGAACTGGATGAACTGCGAGCTCCACATCTGGTGCTGGCCCACGCCCGCGGCGTAGATCGCCTCGGGGCCGACCAGCCGGCCGATCCGCTCGATGACCTGCTGCGGCGAGAGCTGCCCGTTCGGGGCCGGCTCGTAGCCGAGCGGGTAGGTCTTCTTCCACTCGTCGAGCCGCTCCCACCACTCGGTGTAGTCGCCCCGGTGGCCGGCGTCGAACTCGGCCTGGACGGCGACGATCAGGTCGGCGAGCACCTCGCGGGCGTCGCCGACGATCGGCACGTCCGCCGGGCGGTTCTTGCCGATCTCGGCCGGGTCGATGTCCGCGTGGACGACCTTGGCGCCGGGGGCGAAGCCGTCCAGCTTGCCGGTGACGCGGTCGTCGAAGCGGGCACCGAGGGTGAACAGCAGGTCCGCCTTCTGGAGCGCGGTGACGGCCGGGACGGAGCCGTGCATGCCGGGCATGCCCAGGTGCTGGGGGTGGCTGTCCGGGAAGGCGCCGAGCGCCATCAGGGTGGTGACCACCGGGGCGCCGGTCAGCTCGGCGAGGATCCGCAGCTCGGCGGTGGCCTGCGCCTTGAGCACGCCGCCGCCGACGTACAGCACCGGACGCTTGGCGCCGACCAGCATCTTCGCGGCCTCGCGGATCTGCTTGGCGTGCGGCTTGGTCACCGGGCGGTAGCCGGGCAGCGCGGTCTCGACCGGCCAGCGGAAGGTGGTGGTCGCCTGGAGCGCGTCCTTGGCGATGTCGACCAGGACCGGGCCGGGGCGGCCGGTGGCGGCGATGTGGAAGGCCTCCGCGATCACCCGGGGGATCTCGGCCGGGTCGGTGACCAGGTAGTTGTGCTTGGTGATCGGCATCGTGATGCCGCAGATGTCCGCCTCCTGGAAGGCGTCGGTGCCGATCGCCTTGGAGGAGACCTGGCCGGTGATCGCGACGACCGGCACCGAGTCCATGTAGGCGTCGGCGATCGGGGTGACCAGGTTGGTCGCGCCCGGGCCGGAGGTCGCCATGCAGACCCCGACCCGGCCGGTGGCCTGGGCGTAGCCGGTGGCGGCGTGACCGGCGCCCTGCTCGTGGCGGACCAGGATGTGGCGCACCTTGACGGAGTCCATCAGGGGGTCGTACGCGGGAAGGATGGCCCCGCCCGGAATGCCGAAGACGGTGTCCGCGCCCACGGCCTCCAGGGAACGGATGAGCGACTGGGCGCCGGTCATGGTCTCGACGACGTGCTGGGGAGCGGGAGCGTTGGCGGCCGGGTTGTCCCCGCGGCGGGGGGATGCGGCGTGCTCAGTCATCTGCCTGTCTCTTCTCGGGATTTGCCGACCAGGTGCTGCGGGCCCCGGTGCTGCGAGGGTGGGGTCCCGGTCCGGGCCGAGCGCCGGCTCTGCCTCAATCGTCCCGCTCGATCCGACAAGTCGGACATGCTCGGGCGGCCGAGGCCAGGGGTCTTGCGGAGGTGGAACAGCGTCAGTGCAACAAAAAACCCCTCGTGCCCAAGGGCATGCGAGGGGTGGCGCGTCGGTCTGTCACGAGCAGGGCGTACGAGCCCACTCAGCCGACGCGCCCGCCAAGTACGAGAATTCGGGTGCGCATGGCAACGACCTTCCTCCCGTCCGGGGCGGCATGTCAAGCAGGTGGGACGACCGTCTCGCCATGCGGACCCCCCGGCGGACCAGTGACGGCACGGTGTTCGGGCAGGTCAGAGCCGCCATGGTGATGTGCGCCACGTCCCGGCGCGGCGTCCGTGCGGCCGCTCGTGCGGCCACTCGTCCGGGTGTCGTCGGCGGCGGGAGGGTACGCGCGGCGGGCCGGGACCGGGCCCGCCGGCGCGGGCAGCGGGTAGCCGCGGCGGGCCAGCGCCCGGCGCAGCCGGGGCTCGTCCAGCGGCGGGGCGAAGGCCGAGCCCTGGGCCTGCCCGCAGCCCAGCTCCTGCAGCGCGGAGACCTGGCGGGGCAGGTCCACCCCCTCGGCGGCGGTGGCCATCCCGAGGTCGCGGCCGAGCCGCAGCACGTGCCCGGCCAGGGTGCGGCTGAGCGCGGACTCGCCGAGGTCCTGGACGAGCGTGCGGTCCAGCTTGAGCCCGTCCAGCGGCAGCCGGGCGAGGGCGCCGAGCGAGCCGCCGCCGGCGCCGTACCCGGCCAGCCAGGTGGAGACGCCCAGCCCGCGCAGGGCGGAGAGCCGGCGGCCGAGCTCGTCGGCGAGCGAGTCCGGGCCCATCCGGGCCACCTCGATCACCAGCTCGTCGGCCGGCAGCCCGCTGTCGCGCAGCGCCGCGGCCACCGTCTCGTACAGGCCGGGCGAGCAGAGCCGTTCCACGGAGAGCCGGACGGCCACCGGGACGGGCTCCGGCGCGCCGCGGCCCCGGCCCGGCAGGGTGCGCCGCTCGACGGCCGCGCTGACCGCCTCCAGGACCAGCCAGCGGGAGAACCGGGTGGCCGCGTCGCCGTGCTCGCTCGAACGCAGGAACTCGGCCGGGGTGAGCAGCAGGCCGCCCACCGAGCGCCAGCGGGCCTGCGCCTCGACGCCGGTCACCGCGCCGCTGCGCAGGTCCACCACGGGCTGGTGGAGCAGCGTGAAACCGCCCTCCCTCACCGCCATCCGCAGCCGTTCCTCCAGTTCGGTGCGGCGCTCCAGGTCGGCCCGCATCGCGGGGGTGTAGAGCACCACCCGGCCCTTGCCCTCGGACTTGGCCCGGTACATCGCGAGGTCGGCGTTGCGCATCAGCTCGTCGGCGGCGACCCTGGGGTCGGCCGCCGGGCCGCGCTCGGGGGTGCCGAAGGCGATGCCGATGCTGGCGGCGACGCCGAGTTCGGCACCGCCGATCCAGTACGGCTCGGAGAGCGCGAGGCGCAGCCGCTCGGCCAGCTCCTGGACCTGGAGGCGGCCGAGCGGGCCGCAGACCAGCGCGGCGAACTCGTCGCCGCCGAACCGGGCGACGGTGTCCCCGCAGCGGACGGCGCTCTGGAGCCGGCGGGCGGCCTGCACCAGCAGTTCGTCGCCGACCTGGTGCCCGGCGGTGTCGTTGACCGCCTTGAAGCCGTCCAGGTCGAGGAAGAGCACCGCGATCCCGGCGCCCGTCCCGCCCTGCTGGCCGCGGGCGCCGAGGGCGGCCCGCAGCCGCTGGGTGAACAGCGCCCGGTTGGGCAGGTCGGTGAGCGGGTCGTGGAAGGCGTTGTGCTGCAACTGGGCCTGGAGCATGACGCGTTCGGTGACGTCCCGGCTGTTGAGCAGCAGGCCGTCGCGATGTCTGCTGACGGTGGACTCGACGTGCAGCCACTCGCCGGCGCCGGAGCTGATCCGGCACTCGACCCGGGCGGAGAGCTCGGCGCCGCCGGGGCTGCGGTGGGTGGTGAGCCGGACCCTGGCGAGGTAGCGGCGGACCTCGGCGAGCACCCGGCCGACGTCCTCGGGGTGGACCAGGTCCAGCAGGTTGCCGCCGACCAGCTGCTCCGGGTCCCGGCCGTAGACGCCGAGCGCGGCCGGGGAGACGTAGGAGAGCACGCCGTTGGCGCCGGCGATCATGATGACGTCGCTGGAGCCCTGCACCAGGGAGCGGAAGTGCGCCTCCTTGTGGGCGAGTTCCTGGGCCAGCGACAGGTTGTCCAGGAGCATCACGCCCTGCCGGAGGATCAGCGCCAGCCCGACGGTGCAGGCCGCCGCGGCCACCACGCGGTCCAACTCCCGTCCGCCGAGGGCGTTGTAGAGGATTCCGGCGGTGCAGACCGCGGCGGCCGCGTACGGGGTCAGCGCGCTGAAGGTGGTGGCCACCCGGCGGTGCGGCAGGCCGCCGGCCGAGGGGTGCTCGCGCAGCGGGCGGCGCCAGCGCGGCGACCACGGCGCCCAGGCCAGCAGCAGGCTGCCGGCGAACCAGCCGGCGTCCAGCAGTTCGCCCGAGTGGTAGTTGCTGCGCAGTTCCGGGGAGGTGAACAGGGCGTCGCAGGTGACGGTGACGGCGAGCGCCACCATCGCCGTGTGCACCGCCGCCCGGTTGCCGTCCCGTCCGCCGAAGCGCAGCCCGACCACCAGGCTGACCAGCAGGATGTCCAGCACCGGGTAGGCCAGGTTGAGGGCCAGGCGCAGCGGTGAGCCGTCCTCGCCGGCCGCGATCCGGCCGAGTGCCAGGCTCCAGCTGAGGGTGAACAGCGAGCCGGCGATCAGCCAGCCGTCGAGCAGCAGGCAGAGCCAGCCGGCCGCCGTGCGCGGGTGCTGGGCGAGCACCAGGACGCCGGTGATGGCGAGCGGGGCGAAGAGCAGGAAGGCGTACTCGGCGAGCGAGTCCCGGGGCAGCGCGGTGCGCACGACCAGCTCGTACCAGCCCCAGGTGCCGTTGCCGAAGGCGACCATGAGCGAGGAGAGGCCGAACAGCAGCCAGGCCGGCCGGGCGTGCCCGCCGATCGTGCAGCCGTACACCAGACAGGACAGCGCGGCCGCCAGGGCCGCCGCGGCCAGTCCGAAGTCGCCCATGAAGACGGACAGTTGGTGTGATCCCCAGCCGGCGGCGGCGCCCGCGGCGTAGGCCAGGCAGAGTGCGCCCAGGACGAACCCGGGCAGGGTGCGGCTGGCCCGGAGCCGGCACAGCGGGCTGCGGCGGGCGGGCGCGGGCACGTCGGCGGCGGACGTGTCGGTGTGCGGTGCCTCCGGCCGTCCGGTTCCGGGCAGCACCGTTTCGGTGGAGCTCACTCGGCCTCTCCCCCTCCGGCCCGGGGCCTCGCGCCCCGGCCACGGACCACCGGCCGCGCACCTCTCGGACGTACGCGGTGGCCTGGCGCCCCGTCAGGACGGTGGCCCAGGGGGTGGGCGGCCTGCCGGTCGCCGCACCGTACCGATGCTCCCAAAATGGACCCTACACCAATCCCGTCACTCAATGACACGCACACTCAACTTAGAGTAATGGCGAAAGGGTGGGGAAATGCCCCCGATTCCTACGGATCGGCCCGGTTGGCGGCGGCGCGCGGGCGGGGGCTCACGCGGCGCGCACGGGAGCACGCGGCGGCGCCCGAACACCGGTTCCAGGACGGACGAACGGCGGCCCCGGACCGGTCGGAACCGGTCCGGGGCCGCCGTGGGGCCCTGCTCAGCGGCCCGAGGAGGCCAGATCGTCCGGGAACAGCCGCAGCCGGTGCGCCAGTGCGGCCGCCTCGCCCCGGCCGCCGACCGCGAGCTTGCCGAGGATGTTGGAGACGTGCACGCTCGCGGTCTTCGGAGAGATGTACAGCTCCTCGGCGATCTGCCGGTTGGTCCAGCCGCGCGCGAGCAGGCGGAGCACGTCCCGCTCACGGGGGGTGAGGTTGAAGGAGTCCCCGGCGGCCTGGGCCGGCACCGCGGCCGACCGCTCGGCCGGGGCGAGGCTCAGCCCGGCCCGCTCGGCCAGCGCGGCGATCTGCCCGCCGAGCAGCCGGTCGTCCCGGACGGCCGCCAGTTCGGCCGCCTCGCGCAGCAGTTCGGCGCCGGCCTCGCGCCGGCCGGCCTGCACCTCGGCCTCGCCGGCCCGCAGCAGGGCCTGTGCCAGCGGGTACGGCAGGCCGGTCGGCCGCAGCGCCTCGACCGCGGCGGCCCAGACCTCCGGAGTGTCCGCCCCCTCGGCGCGGGCCAGTTCGGCCTCCAGCAGCCGGGCCCAGCCGTGGTGCAGCGGGGCCCGGGGACGCAGCTCGGCGGCGGCCGCCGCGATCGCGGCCAGCGCCCCCGGCCGGCCCGCCCCGGCCTGCGGCAGGCCCCGGCTGTCCGCCTCCACCGTCGCGGCCTCGGCCAGCAGCGGGTAGACGTCGGACTCGTGACCGAGCCGGCCGTCCTCCTCCAGCACGGCGAGCGCTTCGGCCCGGGCCTCCAGCGGCCGGCCGCCGAGCGCCGCGAGCCGCACCGCCAGCCGGCTGATCGGCACGCTGTGCTGGACCTGGCCGACCCGGTTGGCCGCCCGGGCCTGCGCCAGCATGGTCCCCGCGGTGGCCAGGTCCCCCTTGAGCAGGGCGAGTTCGCCGCGCATCCGGTCCAGGAACTCGGCGTGGGTGCCGGTCGGGCTGGCCGCCTCGTAGCCGGCCAGCACCTCGGCGGCCTCCCGGACCCGCCCGAGGTCGGTCAGCGCCTCGACCAGGTTGCCGGTCAGGATGGCGCCGATGTTGCGCAGCAGGCCGTTGCCGTCCGCGAACTCCAGGCCCTCCCGGGCCAGTCGGACCGCGTCCTCGGGGTGTCCCAGTCCGCGCTGCATGCTGGCCAGGTTGTTGATGCCGCGCAGCAGCAGGTCGGGCACGCCCAGCCGGCGGGCCCGTTCGACCGCCCCGGCGAGCTCGGCGAGCCCGCCCTCGGCGTCGCCGTGCACGTCGTAGCGCAGGCCGCCGAGGGTCATCCGGGCGTGCACCTCGACCGAGTGGGCGCCCACCTCCTCGGCGATCCGGATCGCCCGCTCGGCCAGCTCGATCGCCTCCGCGGTCGGCTTCTTGAGCATCGCCGTCCCGGCGCCGAGCGCGAGCACCTCGGCCTGGACCGCGGTCGGCGGCAGGTGCTCCACCAGCCGCAGCGCGTTCGCGATCTCCTCCTCGTCGCCGGAGCGGCGCAGGCTGCCCAGCATCCGGGCCCGGTTGATCCGGAACCAGGCCGCGCGCACCGGGTGCTCCGCCTCGTCGACCAGCCGCAGCCCGCGCTTGGCCAGGCTCAGGCCGCGCTCCCGGTCGCCGCAGCGCCGGGCCGCGACCACCGCCTCGGCCAGCACGTCGACCAGCTGGATCCGGTCGCAGTCCTCGTCCGCGGCGCTGTGGTCGCAGGAGCCCGGCGGGTAGGTCTCGGCCCAGTCGTACGGGCGCAGGGTGTGCGCCAGCACCTCCTCGGAGACCAGGTCCCACAGCTCCAGGGCCCGTTCCAGCATCCCGAGCTGCTCGGCGAAGGCGTTGCGGCGGCGGGCCGCGCGGGCGGCGTCCAGGGCCGTCGGCAGGGCGCGGGCCGGATCGTGCGCGTGGTACCAGTAGTTGGCCAGCCGGGCGGCCAGCGCGTCGCCCGGGACGAGCTGCGGCTGGGCCTCCACGACGAGCGCGAACTTGCGGTTGATCCGGTGCCGTTCGCCGGGCAGCAGGTCGTCCGAGACCGCCTCGCGGACCAGCGCGTGGCGGAACCGGTAGCCCTCGCCCTCGCTGTCCGGACGCAGGATGTTGGCGCCGACGGCCGCCCGCAGCGCCTCGATCAGCGCCTCCTCGTCGTCGTCCAGGACGGCGGCCAGCAGGGCGTGTTCGACGTGCGAGCCGCCCTCGGCGGCGATCCGCACCACCCGCTGGGCCTCCTCGTCCAGGCCCTCGACCCGCACCAGCAGGATGTCCCGCAGCGAGTCGGTCAGCCCGGCTCCGCAGCCGTCCTCGAAGGCGGTGGCCAGCTCCTCGACGAAGAACGGGTTCCCCTCCGAGCGGCGGTGGATGCGGTCCACCAGCTGGCGGTCGGGGACGGTGGTGCCGAGGATGCCGGCCAGCTGGGCGGCCACCTCGCGGCGGTCGAACCGCGCCAGCTCCAGCCGCTGGACGGTGCGCAGCCGTTCGAGCTCGGCGAGGAAGGGGCGCAGCGGGTGCCGGCGGTGCAGGTCGTCGGTGCGGTAGGTGGCGACCAGCAGCACCCGGGACCGGTGCAGGGTGCGCACCAGGAAGGCGAGCAGCTCACGGGTGGAGCGGTCGGACCAGTGCAGGTCCTCGACGGCGAGGACGAGGGTACGCTCCGCGCCGAGCCGCTCGAACAGCCTCGCGGTGTGCTCGAACAGCCGGGCCCGGCTGTACTCGTCGTTGGGTTCGCCGTCCACCTCGCCGAACTCGGAGAGCAGCAGGGCGAGGTGGCTCTCGCTGCCGGCCGCGGCGGCCTCCAGTTCGGGGCCCAGCGAGCGGTGCAGCCGGCGCAGCGCGGCGGCCAGCGGCGCGTACGGCAGGCCCTCGGCGCCGACCTCCAGACAACTGCCGAGCGAGGTGACCGCCCCGCGGGCGGCCGCCCGCTCCAGGAACTCCTCCAGCAGCCGGGTCTTGCCGACCCCCGCCTCCCCGCCGATCAGGATGGCCTGCGGGCTGCCGGTGCCGGCGCGGCGCAGCGCGTCGGTCAGCTCGGTGATCTCGCTGCCGCGGCCGACGAAGACGGGGCTGACCGATGTCTGCTGCATGGAGGCGAGCATGCCATAGCCGGTGGGGCCCGGCCGAGGGGTTATCTCCCCTGGCGAACGGGTCGAAGGACCCGAATGCCCGGAGGGGGAGACGCTGGTGAGCGTCTCCCCCTCCGGAGCTCCTTCGGCACCGCCGTGGTGCCGCACCGTCAGCATTCGGGCCGACGCACGGGGCGCCGCTGGAAGCGGGCGGCCACCGGACGCTGCCGCAGTCGGCGGGCCTCCTTGGCCTCGCGCACCAGGCGCTCGTGCTCGGCGCGGGCCACGAGCTCGTGGGCCTGTTGCTGGAAGGTCTGGTACTCGATCATTTCCGGTTCCCCCTCGGGTTTTCCACTCCGTCTTGCTGACAGGTAAGAGCTTCCTCCGCCAGTGGGGGGTGCCGCATCGGGAGCGTGCCGCATCTTCCGGGGCCCGGATGCCTTAGATCGGTCGCCAAAAACGGTTTAAGGCCCCGCCTCACCCAGATACATAGGTGAGACGGGGCCTTAGGCCTTACTTAGAGGGCCTTAGATGCCTTAGATGCCTTAGGAAGGCAGGGTCCATAGCCTAGGCCGCACCCAGCTTCTCCAAGATCAGGTCCTTCACGCGGGCGGCGTCGGCCTGGCCGCGGGTGGCCTTCATGACCGCGCCGACCAGCGCGCCCACGGCCTGGACCTTGCCGTCGCGGATCTTGGCGGCGATCGCCTCGTTCTCGGCGATGGCCTGGTCCACGGCGGCACCCAGCGCGGAGTCGTCCGAGACCACGGCCAGGCCGCGCTTCTCGACGATCTCGTCCGGCTCGCCCTCGCCGGCCAGCACGCCCTCGATGACCTGGCGGGCCAGCTTGTCGTTGAGCTTGCCCTCGGCGACCAGCGCGGCGACCCGGGCGACCTGCGCCGGGGTGATCGGCTGCTCGCTCAGCTCGGTGCCGGTCTCGTTGGCGCGACGGGCCAGCTCGCCCATCCACCACTTGCGGGCCTGGTCGGCCGGGGCACCGGCCGCGATGGTCTCCTGGATCGGCCTCACCGCACCGGCGTTGAGCACCGACTGCATGTCCTTGTCGGACAGGCCCCACTCCGCCTGCAGCCGGGCACGGCGCACCCGCGGCAGCTCGGGCAGACCGGCGCGCAGCTCCTCGACCCACTCGCGGGCGGGGGCCACCGGCACCAGGTCCGGCTCGGGGAAGTAGCGGTAGTCCTCGGCGTTGTCCTTGATCCGGCCCGAGGTGGTGGAGCCGTTCTCCTCGTGGAAGTGGCGGGTCTCCTGGACGATGGTGCCGCCGTCGGTCAGCACGGTGGCGTGCCGCTGGATCTCGAACCGGGCGGCCCGCTCCACGCTGCGCAGCGAGTTGACGTTCTTGGTCTCCGAGCGGGTGCCGAAGGTCTCGGTGCCGTTCGGGCGCAGCGACAGGTTGACGTCGCAGCGCATCTGGCCCTTGTCCATCCGGGCCTCGGAGACGTCGAGCGAACGGATCACCTCGCGCAGCTCGGCGACGTACGCCTTGGCGACCTCGGGGGCGCGCTCGCCGGCGCCGACGATCGGCTTGGTGACGATCTCGATCAGCGGGATGCCGGCCCGGTTGTAGTCGAGCAGCGAGTGGGTGGCGCCGTGGATGCGACCGGTGGCCCCGCCGACGTGGCTGGACTTGCCGGTGTCCTCCTCCATGTGGGCGCGCTCGATCTCCAC
This sequence comes from Kitasatospora sp. NPDC091257, assembly GCF_044757675.1. Taxonomy (NCBI): domain Bacteria; kingdom Bacillati; phylum Actinomycetota; class Actinomycetes; order Kitasatosporales; family Streptomycetaceae; genus Kitasatospora; species Kitasatospora sp. NPDC091257. The sequence goes on along the minus strand of NZ_JBIVVI010000021.1, from coordinate 4,489 downwards.
CCGGAAGGTCGAGCCGTCCTCCAGCTGCACGTCGAGGTAGCCGTTGAAGGCGATCGGCTCGTCGTACTGCGAGGTCTGGAAGTTCTTGGGCATGTCCGGGTAGAAGTAGTTCTTCCGCGCGAACCGGCACCACTCGGCGATCTCGCAGTTCAGCGCCAGGCCGATCTTGACGGCCGACTCCACGCCGACCGCGTTGACCACCGGCAGCGAACCCGGCAGGCCCAGGCAGGTCGGGCAGGTCTGGCTGTTCGGCTCGGCACCCAGCTCGGTCGAGCAACCGCAGAACATCTTGGTCTTGGTGCCCAGCTCGACGTGGACCTCAAGGCCCATCACCGGGTCGTACGACGCGAGAGCGTCCTCGTAGGAGACCAGGTTCATGACGCTCACAGCGTCCCTTCTCACTTGAAGCTTGGGAGGTACGGGCCCGGCCACCGCGTCGCGCGGGGGCCGGGCCAGGGCGCTTAGCTCAGCTCAGCCCAGCAGCACGTCGTCGGAGCCCAGCCGGCGCAGCTCGCGCACCAGCAGGGCGGTGCCGGTGACCAGCGCGGCGGCGCCGACCAGGGCGTTGACCAGCTTGAGGGTGTCGCTCTCCTCGCGGGCCTTGCGGACGTCCTTGGCCACGGAGATCGCACCGAACGCGCTGGTGCCGATGGACAGCCACAGACCGGGCTTGGAGTGCTTGAAGCCCTTCAGGGAGCCGGAGCCCTTGGTCTTCTCGATCTTGCTCACAGTGCCGGTGCCTCCTCCAGCAGGGTGTGCCCCCACTTGTCGTTGAGTGCGGCCTCGACGGCGCCGCCCACGCGGTACAGGCGGTCGTCCGCCATCGCGGGTGCGATGATCTGGAGGCCGACCGGGAGATTGTCCTCCGGGGCCAGGCCGACCGGCAGCGACATGGCCGCGTTGCCCGCCAGGTTCGACGGAATCGTGCACAGGTCGGCCAGGTACATCGCCATCGGGTCGTCGGCGCGCTCGCCGATCGGGAAGGCGGTGGTCGGCGTGGTCGGCGAGACCAGGACGTCCACGCCCGCGAAGGCCGCGTCGAAGTCGCGCGAGATGAGCGTGCGGACCTTCTGGGCCGAGCCGTAGTAGGCGTCGTAGTAGCCCGAGGACAGCGCGTAGGTGCCCAGGATGATGCGGCGCTTGACCTCGTCGCCGAAGCCGGCCTCGCGGGTCAGCGCGGTGACCTCCTCGGCCGAGCGCGAGCCGTCGTCGCCGACCCGCAGGCCGTAGCGCATCGCGTCGAAGCGGGCCAGGTTGGAGGAGCACTCCGACGGCGCGATCAGGTAGTACGCCGGCAGCGCCAGGGTGAAGGACGGGCAGGAGACCTCGACGACCTCGGCGCCCAGCTCGCGCAGCAGCTCCACCGACTCGTTGAAGCGCTGCATCACGCCGGCCTGGTAGCCCTCGCCGGCGAACTCCTTGACGACGCCGATCCGCATGCCGCGGATGTCGCGCATCCGCGCTGCCTCGACCACGGCCGGCACCGGCGCGTCGATCGAGGTGGAGTCCAGCGGGTCGTGCCCGGCGATGGCCTCGTGCAGCAGGGCCGCGTCCAGCACGGTGCGGGCGCACGGACCGCCCTGGTCCAGGCTGCTGGAGAACGCGACCAGGCCGTAGCGGGACACCGAGCCGTAGGTCGGCTTGACGCCGACGGTGCCGGTGACGGCGCCGGGCTGGCGGATCGAGCCGCCGGTGTCGGTGCCGATCGCCAGCGGGGCCTCGAAGGCGGCCAGCGCGGCGGCCGAACCGCCGCCGGAGCCGCCGGGGATGCGGGAGAGGTCCCACGGGTTGCCGGTCACGCCGTACGCGGAGTTCTCGGTGGAGGAGCCCATCGCGAACTCGTCCATGTTGGTCTTGCCGAGGATGACCACGCCGGCGTCCTTGAGACGGCTGGTCAGCGTGGCGTCGTACGGCGGGATCCAGCCTTCGAGCATCTTCGAGCCACAGGTGGTCGGGATGCCCTTGGTGGTGAAGACGTCCTTGAGCGCGAGCGGGACGCCGGCCAGCGGGCCCAGCTCCTCGCCCTTGGCGCGCTTCTCGTCGACGGCCCTGGCCGCGGCCAGCGCGCCCTCGGTGTCGACGTGCAGGAAGGCGTTGACCTTCTTGTCGACGGCGTCGATGCGGTCCAGATGGGCCTGCGCGACCTCGACGGCGGACACCTCGCCCTTGGCGATGGCGCCCGCGGTCTCGGCGGCGGTCCACTTGATGATGGGAGTGGGAATCAGCTCGGTCATCTCGGTCAGTCCTCCCCGAGGATCTGCGGCACACGGAAACGCTGCTCCTCGGCGGCGGGGGCGCCGGACAGCGCCTGCTCCGGGGTGAGCGACGGCCGGACCTCGTCCGCACGCATGACGTTGGTCAGCGGCAGCGGGTGGGAGGTCGGCGGGACGTCCTGTCCGGCGACCTCGGAAACGCGGGCGACCGCGCCGATGATCACGTCGAGCTGCTCGGCGAAGTGGTCCAGCTCTTCGGGCTTCAGCTCAAGACGCGACAGCCGGGCGAGGTGGGCGACCTCCTCGCGCGTGATGCCAGGCATGCAGCGATCCTCAGGGTGAGTTCTGGTGAGACCCGGCTGTGCCTTGCGGGCGGTGCCGGGCCCGGGCAGGAGCAGCCGGTTCCGGCGCTCCGTCCTCGTGGTCTTTGGACCCCATCCTATGGGGCCCGTCCCCCGCCCCGGCCAACGAGTGAGCCGCGGCGCCCGTCACCGGCCCTCCCCGGGGCCGGACCGCGACCTCCGGCGGGCTACTGCGGCCGGGTGCGGGCCCAGCCCTGCGGTTTGATCTCCCGGTGCGCGGCCTGCACCACCTGGGCCACCGGCGGCAGCGTGGGCGGGATGACCGGCGGCCGGACCGGCGGGAGTGTCGGCGGCAGCACCGGCGGTCTGGCCGGCGGGGCGATCGGCTTGGCGTTCGGGACCGACGGGAAGCCCGCGGGCAGCTGGGGCGGCAGGCCGAGCCGCTCCACCGGCGGGGCGCCGGTGCGGTGCACCCGCAGCCAGGCGGTGGCCTGCTCGGCCGGCAGCGCGGCCGACACCAGCCAGCCCTGGACGGCGTCCACGCCCATGCAGTGCAGCCGCTCCCAGGTCTCGTCGTCCTCGACGCCCTCGGCGACCACGGTCAGGCCCAGCGAGTGGGCGAGCTCCACCGAGCAGCGGACCACCGCCGCGTCGTGGTCGTCGGCGACCATCCGGGAGACGAAGGAGCGGTCGATCTTCAGCTCGCCGACCGGCAGGCTGCGCAGCCGCACCAGCGAGGAGTGCCCGGTGCCGAAGTCGTCCAGGGACATCCCGACGCCGTAGCCGCGCAGCTCGGCCAGGGTGTCGGCGGCCCGCCGGGAGTCGTCCAGCAGCAGCCGCTCGGTGATCTCCAGCTGGAGCGCGTGGGCCGGCACCTGGTGGCGCACGAGGTGGCCGGCGACCCGCTGGGCGAAGCCGGGGTTGAGCACGTCGCGCGGCGAGACGTTGACCGCGACCTGCACCTGGAGGCCCTGGTCGCGCCAGTACGCGAGCTGGCCGACGGCCGCCTCCAGCACGTAGTCGGTGAGCCGGGGCATCAGGCCGCTGGATTCGGCGAGCCCGACGAACTCGTCCGGCGGGACCTTCCCCTGGCCGGGGCGCTCCCAGCGCAGCAGGGCCTCCAGGCCGACCACCCGGCCGTCGAAGGCCACCTTCGGCTGGTAGTGCAGCTGCACCTCGCCGGTCTCCAGTGCCCGGCGCAGGTCCCCCAACAGCCCGATCCGGTACGGCGTGTCGGCGTCCTGGGTCTCGTCGTACTGGGCGACGCCGCAGTGTCCGCGCTGGGCGTGGCCCATCGCGACGTCGGCCCGGCGCAGCAGGGCCTCGGCGTCCTGGGCGTGCTGCGGGTAGACGCAGACGCCGCCGCTGGCCTCCAGGACGAGCAGCAGCCCGTCCAGCCGGATCGGGGCGGCCAGTTCGGCGATCAGCGCCTTGGCGACCCGCTCCAGGCTGTCCGGGCAGTTGATGCCGGGCAGCAGGACGGCGAACTCGTCGCCGCCCATCCGGGCCACCATCGGGCGGCCTCGGCGGTAGTGCCGGGGCAGGCCGGCGAAGACGTCGTCGATGGACTCCCGGGTGGCGCTGCCGGCCGGTCCGCCGGAGCGCAGGGCCCGGTGCAGTCGGCGGGCGATGTGAACCAGCAGTCGGTCACCGGCCGTATGACCTAGTGTGTCGTTGAGTGATCGGAAGCGATCGAGGTCGAGCAGGATGAGACCGACGCTGTAGCCCTGACCACACTCCGCGATCGCCTCCTGGGCAGCCAAAAGCAGGGCCTGACGGTTGGGCAGATCCGTCAGCGGGTCGGTCAGTTGGTCGCGGGCGCGGTCCCGGGCGATCCGCCAGGCCGCCACCAGCACCGCCAGGGGCACGGCGAACAGCGGCAGCAACTCGGGTTCGTACCGGTAGACCAGGACGGCCAGCGGGATGAGCGGCGCGGCTCCGGCCAGCAGCACGCCGAGCAGCAGGACCGCACCC
>NZ_JBIVVI010000020.1:0-19144 GCF_044757675.1 Kitasatospora sp. NPDC091257 | reverse complement strand
GGGGGGGCGCGGGTCGACCCCCCCGTCGTTTACCCCCCCCAAAACTGTTGGGCCCCCGCCCCTTGCCGGGAGGCCGCCGCCGAGGTGCGTTCCGTTTCCCCCGGGCTGGGATGATCGTCCGATGTTCCCCTCGGACGCCCCGCCGCTGCCCAGCGCCGCGCCCCTCACCAGTGCCGCCGCCGCCCGCTGGCGCGCCGCCCGGACCGCGTGGCGGCTGGACAGCCGGTGGCTCGCGCTGCTGCCGGTCGCCTTCCTGACCCTGGCCGCCGCGGTGGAGCCGGACAGCGGAGGGGTCTGCAACGCCCAGGGCATCTGCCGGGAGACCTGGGGCGAGACCCTGGCCCTCTGGACGCTGCTGGCCGAGGCCGTCCTGCTGGTCGGCCGGCCCCGCGTCCGGCCGCTCGTCCCGGTCGCCGCCCTGGCCCTGTTCTGGTACCTCCCGAACGGCCTGGTCACCCCGCTCGCCCGCTGGTCCGCCGTGCTGCTGCACCTGCTGCTGGCCGCCGTCCTGATCGGCGCCGACCTCGGCCGCCGCCGCGCCCGCCACCAGCTCGACGAACTGATGGCCCCGCCCGTCCCCTTCCCCTGGACGGCCGCCGGCGCGCCCTCGCCCGTCCACCCCCCGCACGCGCCGGTCGGGCGGCGGGTGCTCGGCGTGCTGTTCCTGGTCGCCGCCGCCGCGCTGCCGGTGTACGGCCTGTGGGCGCAGTCCCAGCAGGAGGAGCGGGACGGCGCGGCCGTGCGGGTCACCGGCACCGCGGGGGAGTTCGACCGGGACGGCCTGCTGACCGTCCACTACCAGGACCCCCACCGCGGTGACGTGACGGTCGCCGCGCCGCCCGGCGCCGCCGCCGGGCCCACCGCGAAGCTGGACGTGTGGTGGGCCGAGCGACCGCAGCCGGGCCAGGCGATCCCGCTGCTGCTGGACGGCGACCGGGTCCGCGCGCTGGGCGACGACTACGACCTGTCCGGCGAGGTGCTCCTCGGCGGCCTGCTCGCCCTGCCCGGCCTGCTGCTGCTCGGCTCCGCCCTGGCCCACGACGTCCGCCGCACCCGGCCCGCCTTCGAGGGCACCGCTCCCGCCCTGGCCGTCCGGGTCCGGGCCGACGCCCAGGGCGACCTGCTGGTGCTCCCGGTGGACGGCCCGGCGGACGGGCCCGCGCTGTGGCGGCTGAAGGAGTGGGAGCGCTACTACTGGGCCCGGGAGGGCCACCCGGACATGCCGGACCGCCCGGGCCCCGGCTGGCTGCCCGAGCACCCCGACCTGGAGGGCGACGAGGAGGACCACCCCGGGTCGGAACCGCGGTACGACCCGGCCGAGGAGGAGTACGGCGAACTCTTCGAGCGCGCCACCCCGGACCAGGCCGCCGCCTGGCTGGCCCGGGCCGGCCGCAGCGTCCCGGCCGTGCTGTACCGCGGCCCGGACGGCCCCGACCAGCAGCTCCTGGTCCGCCCGGCCCTGCTGGACGGCGACACGCAGCGGGTGGCCTCCGTGGTCGCCCCCGTCGCCCGGGCCCCGCGGCTCGGCCGGCGCTCCGAGCGCTACCGCGAGCGCGAGCTGGCGGTCGCCGCGCTGACCGCCGAGACCGTCGCCGCCGCCCCCGAGGCCGGCTCGGACGCCCGGCCGCTGGACGCCTGTCGCTGGGAGATGCCGCTGCCACTGCGGGCGGCGGCCGGACCGCTGGCGGCGCTGCTGGTCGTCGCCGCCGTCGTGCTGCTCGACGACGACGGCTGGTGGGAGGGGCTGGTGCGCCCGCTGTGGATCGGCTCGCTGGCGATCCACGCCTGCGCCCAGACGTTCTCCTGGCAGCTGGTGGCCGACCGCGACGGCCTGCGGGTGGCCACCGCACTGCGCACCCGCAGCTACCGCTGGGCGGAGATCTCGGCGGCGGCGGTGCACCGGAGCCTGCTGACGATCCGGCTGCGCGGCGGTCGGGAGTTCTCCTTCTTCAGCCGCCCGGCGGCCCGGCTGGCCGCCTTCTTCGGCGGGCGGTACGACCCGGCGGCGGTGGCCCGGACCGTCGCCACCGCCGCCCACCGCCCCGACCTGCGGCCGGCGCAGGCCCTGCCGGACCGGCTGGGCGGCCCCCAGCACCTGGTGAACCGGCTCGCGCTGACCGGTTACGCGGTGTTCACCGTCGCTCACTACGCACTCTGAACCCACCCCGGACCGGCACCGGATCCACACCGCTTCCGGCCCGCGCGTAAGGGGGAGTACGGTGTTCTTGATCACAGCACCGGTGCCGCGCCGCGAGGCGTCCCCGGCCGCCCAGACCGGGACAAGACGGGGACGCGTCCGCACCGGTACGGTTGGCCCCGATGAACACCAAGGCTGCTGAGGAGCTGCCGGCTGTTTCCGTGATCATGCCGGTGCTCAACGAGGAACGTCACCTGCGCACGGCGGTCCGCCGCATCCTGGACCAGGAGTATCCCGGGCCGATGGAGGTGGTGATCGCCCTCGGCCCCTCCACCGACCGCACCGCGGAGATCGCGGCCGAGCTGGTGGCCGAGGACCCGCGGGTGCGGACGGTGGCGAACCCCACCGGCCGGACGCCGGCCGGGCTGAACGCCGCGATCCGGGGCTCACGGCACCCGATAGTCGTGCGCGTGGACGGCCACGGCCTGCTCACCCCCGGCTACATCACCACGGCGGTCCGGCTGCTCGGCGAGATGGAGGCGGCCAACGTCGGCGGCATCATGCACGCCGAGGGCGAGACCGAGTGGGAGCACGCGGTCGCCGCCGCGATGACCTCCAAGATCGGCGTCGGGAACGCGGCCTTCCACACCGGCGGCCTGGCCGGCCCGGCGGACACCGTCTACCTCGGGGTGTTCCGGCGCGAGGTGCTGGAGAAGCTCGGCGGCTACAACGAGGAGTTCATCCGCGCCCAGGACTGGGAGCTGAACTACCGGATCCGCCAGGACGGCGGCCTGGTCTGGTTCACCCCGCAGCTCAAGGTGACGTACCGGCCCCGCCCCTCGGTGCGGGCGCTGGCCAAGCAGTACAAGGACTACGGCCGCTGGCGCCGGGTGGTCACCCGCTACCACCGCGGCTCGGTCAACATGCGCTACCTCGCCCCGCCGGCCGCGCTGGCGGCGGTCGTCCTCGGGCTGGTGCTCGGCGCCGCCGTCCACCCGGCCTTCCTGGCGGTGCCCGGCGCGTACCTGATGGGCATCCTCGGCGGCGCCGCGGTCGAAGGCCGCGGGCTGTCGTTCAAGGCCAGGGCGCTGCTGCCGGTGGCCTTCGCGACCATGCACCTCAGCTGGGGCTTCGGCTTCCTGACCTCTCCGCGCTCGCTGGCCCGAAGAGTGATCGCCAGCGTCGGCCCGTCCTCCAAGGACGTGCTCTCGAAGACGGGTTGATCCCGGGGCGTGCCTGACGCGCCCTGGCGCCCGCTGATTCGTCTCGGCAGCCCGCGGTGCCGTGCGGCGCCGCTATCGTCGGTGCGCATGGCGACAGTTGAGGACGGGGCGGGTGCGGCCCGGATCGAGCCGAGCGCGGACGTCGACGAACGGGCCGCGATCGGTGCCGGGACGGCGGTCTGGCACCTCGCCCAGGTCCGCGAGGACGCGGTGGTCGGTGCGGACTGCGTGATCGGCCGCGGCGCGTACGTCGGCCCCGGCGTGCGGATCGGGGACCGGGTCAAGGTGCAGAACCACGCGCTGGTGTACGAGCCGGCGGTGGTCGAGGACGGGGTGTTCATCGGCCCGGCCGCCGTCCTCACCAATGACCGGTACCCCCGCGCGGTCACTCCCGAGGGCCGCCCCAAGGGCCAACACGACTGGCGGGCCGATGGGGTGACGCTCCGTCAGGGTTGCTCGATCGGCGGCCGTGCGGTGCTGGTCGCCGGGGTGACGGTCGGCCGCTGGGCGCTGGTCGCGGCCGGCGCGGTGGTGCACCGGGACGTCCCGGACTTCGCGCTGGTCGCCGGTGTCCCGGCCCGCCGGATCGGCTGGGTCGGCCGGGCCGGCGAGCCGCTGCGGCCCACCGGGGACGGCGGCTGGCAGTGCCCCCGGACCTCCGAGCGGTACCGCGAGGAGGGCGGAACCCTCCTGCCCGGCTAGCTACTTGGCGCAGACGTCGGTGTCGTCCGCCTGGACCCGCTGGAGGTCCTCGGGCGCCTCGGTGGGCACCGCCGACGGGTTGGCGGCGGCCAGCACGTCCTTGCCGAGCACCAGCAGCAGCCCGCCCTTCGGGTCCGACTTCGCGGCCGGCCGGACGGCGTCGCCGGGCAGGCCGAGGGCGGCGGCCAGGGCCTGGGCCTCGGCCTCCCGGCCGGACGGGTAGGACACCGTGGTGGTCTCGGCGGGCGGTGCGTCGCTGCCCACCACGGCCTTGTCGAAGCCCTTCGCCCGGAGCTTCTCCACGGTCGGCCCGGACTGTCCGCGGGTGCCGCTGCCGTTGCGCACCGTCAGCTGGACGCCCTTGCCGGAGACCGGCGGGGTGGTGGCGGCCGGGGCGGGCGGCGGGGTCGCGGCGCCGGTGGCCGGGGCCTCGGCGGCGGGCGGGGCGCTCGGCGGGGCGGCGGTCTCGGTCAGCGAGCGGTCGGCCGCGACCATCGCGAACAGCTGCCCGGCGTCCGGCTGCTTGAGGATCACCCGGTTCTCGTCCTTGGGGTCGTCCAGGACGGGCGCGGTGGTGAAGGTGATGTTCTTGGTGTCCACCTTGCTGATGTCCAGCGCGAGGTCCTTGAGCTTGTCCACGCTGCCGATGCCGGAGTCCACGGTGAGTGCCTTGGTGGCGGCGTCCGCGAGCTTGTAGAGCTTGGTCGGGCTGGTCAGGGTGTCGTCGCTCTTGATCTTGCGGATCATCGAGCTGATGAACTGCTGCTGGAGCGGGATCCGGGTGAGGTCGCCGCCCTGGCCGACCGCGTGCCGGGTGCGGACGAAGGCCAGCGCCTCCTCGCCCTGGACCACGTGCCGGCCCTTGGTCATCTTGAGGTGGGAGCCGGAGTCGTTGATGTCCTTGGCCGCGCAGACCTCGACCCCGCCGACGGCGGTGGACAGGGTCTTCACCGCCTCGAAGTTGACCTGCACGAAGTGGTCGACCCGGATCCCGGTGTTCTTCTCGACGGTCTTCCAGGTGCAGCCCGCGTCGCGCCCCTCCTGGCCGAGGCTGTTGTTGAACTCCTCCCGCGCCGAGCCCTGGATCTTCTTCCCCTGGGCGTTCTGGCACTCCGGGATCGGCAGCATCAGGTCGCGCGGGAGGCTGATCACCGTCGCGTTGGTGCGGTCCTTGGCGATGTGGAACAGCAGCGTGGTGTCGGCGTGCCCGGTGCTGCCCTCGTCGCCGTACTCCCGGCCGAGGCCCTCCCGGCTGTCCGTGCCGATCACCAGGATGTTCAGCGCGTCCCCGGCGGCCGGGGGCCGCTCGGACTCGTCGCCCAGCTGGACCTTGACCGAGGTCAGGTTGTCGTTGAAGTGCCGGTACAGGTAGTACGCTCCGCCGCAGCCCGCCACCATCACCAGGGCGCCCGCCCCGGCCGTCCACTTGAGCGCCCGTCGGCGCCGGCTGCGCTTGGCGAGCGCGGCCGCCCGCCGCCGGCTGTCCCGGCGGCCCTCGGGGGCCGGTGCCGCCGGTGCCTCGACGGCCCGCCGGCGCTGCCGGGGGACGCCGGGAGCCGGGTCGACCCGGTACCGGCCGCCTTCCGGTTGCTCCTCGTGCACGGGGGTTCCCTACCTTCGACCGGTCACGGCTGCGGACCGCCCGTACGGACGGGCCGATCCGGACACACTAGACGAGCCGAACGGGGGAGTCGTTCCCGGTGTGATCTCCGCCATGTTCCGGCAGGGCGGGGATAAATACCGCTCGTGGCCGAGCAATTGCGGAAACGTCCGGATCGGCCGACGGGGCCGGACCGGGGTGCGCCGGCGCGGTCGGGGGCCGGCGGTTCAGTGCGGGGCGCAGGCGTCCACGTCGGCGGTGCGTCCCTCGAAGGTGGGCGCGGCGCTCGCGGAGGGTGACGCGGTCGCCGTCGCCGAGGCCGTCACCGCCGCCGCCACCTCGGCCGTCGGACCCGCCCCCGGGGACGGGGACGGGCCCGACGAGGGCGAGGACCCGGGCGGCCGGACGGCGACCGGCCGGTCGTCCCGCAACGCCGCGAACAACTGGCCGGTCTGCGGCTGCACGAACTCGTCCCGGTCCGAGTCGTAGCGGTACGGGCGGCGCGGCGCGGTCAGGAAGACCACGTCCGCCGAGGGGACGCCGCGCAGGTCCTGGGTGAGGTCGTACAGCGCGCCGAGCGAGGACAGCCCGCCGTCCGCCCGCACCGAGGAGGTCGCGGCGTCCAGCACCGGCCACAGCTTCGCCGGGTTCAGCAGCACGCCCTGCGACTGCGCCTTGCGGATCAGCGCGGCCAGGAACTGCTGCTGGCGGCCCATGCGTTGGGTGTCGCTGCCGTCGCCCAGGCTCTCCCGGGCCCGGACGTAGCCGAGCGCCTGCTCGCCGTGCAGGGTCTGCCGGCCGGCGGGCAGGTCGAGTCTGGCGTCCTTGTCGTGGATCGGCTGCGGCACGCACACCTCGACCCCGCCGATCGCGTCCACCATCGTCTTGAAGCCGCTGAAGTCGAGGATCACGTAGTGGTCGATCCGGATGCCGCTCAGCTTCTCGACGGTCCGGATCGAGCAGGCCGGACCGCCCGTCTCGAAGGCCCGGTTGAACTGCATCAGCGCGGGCTTGCTGCGGCTGCCGTCCGGCTTCTCGCAGGCGGGGACGGAGACCATGACGTCGCGCGGCACCGAGACCGCCGTCGCGTGCCTGCGGTCGGCGGCCAGGTGCAGCAGGATCGTGGTGTCCGAGCGCTCGGTGCCGCTCCCACCGCCGTACGAGGCGTTCGCGCCGGAGCGGTCGTCGCTGCCGATCAGCAGGATGTTCTCGGCGCCCCGCGCCCCGGCGGTGCGGCTCGGCCGCTCGGCCTCCAGCCGGGCGAGCAGCCGGTCGGTGGCCGAGTCGGTGCGGATGTTGCCGTCCAGCTTGCGGTAGGCGATCCAGAGCAGCGCGCCGGTGGCGACCAGCAGGAACGCGACGGCGCCGGCGGTGATCATCAACCACCGCCGGCGCCGTCGCGGGCGTCCGGCCCCGTCGGGAGGGGTGTCGGTCGGCGGATCGTCCTGTGCGGGGCCGTTCGCCGGGGGAGTGCCGGTCGGGGGGTGCGCGGTGTCGTCCTCGGCCATGGCAGCGATCCCTACCCGCCGGGCCCGCGCCGGGCGTTAGCCGAGGCGCAGTGTCACCCGTTCGGATTCCGTCCGCTTCTCCCACTGCCCGGCGTCCAGCGCCTGCGAATTGCGGCACAGCACCACCGAGGCACCGGCCGCCAGCGGCGCCAGCAGACCGGCCTCCAGACCGGCCCAGTCGTCGTACGCGAGGGTGGACAGGACGCGGTCACCGGGCTTCAGGCCGAGCCGCGCCGCGCCCTCCCGGGCCAGCGCCACGGTCTGCTCGCCCGTCAGCTTCAGCGGCAGCCCGTCCACCGCGGTCTCCAGCGCCTGCCCGTCCGGGGCGACGGGGGAGTACGGCGCGAAGCGGTCGCCCTGGCCGGGCACCTCGGCGGCGTAGTCCAGGAACCCTTCCGGACGCTGCGGGAAGCGGCCGCCGAGCGGGCGCAGGGCGAGCGCGACCCGCTCGCCCTCGCAGGCCTGGGCGGCCTCCAGCCCGTCCGGGCCGCTGACCACCAGGTCGGCGGCGGCCGGGTCACCGCTCGGGACCGCCGCCACCCCGACCGACCAGCAGGCCAGCAGCCAGACGGCGCTCTGCCAGTGGGCGGGCAGCAGCAGCGCCGCCCGGTCACCGGGGCCGGCGTTCAGCTCGTCCTGGAGGAGGTTGGCGGTCTTGGCGACCCAGTTGTCGAAGGTGCGGGCGGAGAGCTCCACCCGTTCGCCGGTGGCGTCGTCGTAGAAGGTGACCAGCGGGGCCGCGGGATCGACCGAAGGGGTGCCGCCGCGCAGGAATGCGTGCAGCAGCTCGACGGGGGTGCGGGCATCGGCAGCGAAAGGCGCAGTCATGGTGCGCCCCAGCCTACGGCCTTCGGGTGGGAGGCCGGGAGGGGCGGCCGAACGGGCGCGGAGCGGCGTGGCGGGCGGTCCGGTTTGCGGCGACGATCCGGTTTATGCGCCTCTCACTCCCGGCCGCCCTGCTCGCCGGATGCACCGCCGCCCTCCTGCTCCAACCCGCCGCCACCGCGACCCCCTCGCCGACGCCGCAGCGCCGCGAGTTCGCCGGCGGCGGCTCGACCATCACCCTCCCGCTGCCCGCCGGGACCGGCCTCGCCGCGCGCGGCACCCGACCGTTCGAACTCCTCGGCCTGGGCTGGGACGGCCCGGCGGACGCCCTCGCCGGGGCGGTGGTCCGGGTCCGCACCCGGGACGCCGCCACCGGCCGCTGGAGTGCCTGGCACCGGCTGGAGGCCGGTCCCGACCACCCGGCGCACGGCGCCACCGCCCCGCTCTGGACCGGCCGCAGCGACGGCGTCGCGGTGGAGGTCCGGCCCGGGCCCGCCGGAGTCCCGGCCGGGCTGCGGCTCGACCTGGTCGACCCGGGGAACGGGGCCGCCCCGGCGGGCGTACGGACCCTGCCCGCGGAGCCGCCGACCGGGCCGTCGACTGACCCGCCGACGGCCTCGCCGTCGGATCCGCCCGCCAACCCGCCGACGGACCCGCCGACCGGGCCTCCCGTGAATCCGCCGACGGCCTCGCCGACGGACCCGCCGACCGGGCCTCCCGTGAATCCGCCGACGGACCCGACAACCGGGTCGCCGACGGAGTCGCCCGCGGACCCGCCGACGGGGCCGTCCACCGAGCCGGGGCCCAAGGGTCAGGCTCCGCGCCCGACGATCGTCACCCGGGCCGGCTGGGGGGCCGACGAGTCACTGCGCGAGCGGGACTTCGTGTACACCGGCCCGGTCCGCGAGGTCTTCGTCCACCACACCGACACCGCCACGGACTACGCCTGCGCCGACGCCCCCCGGGTGATCCGGGCGATCTACCAGTACCACGTGAAGACCAACGGCTGGCGGGACATCGGCTACAACTTCCTGGTCGACCGCTGCGGCACCGTCTACGAGGGCCGGGCGGGCGGCGTCGAGCGCCCCGTCCAGGGCGCCCACACCCTCGGCTTCAACGCCGACTCCTCCGGCATCGCCGCGCTCGGCACCTACGTCGACGGCCGGCCGCCCCAGCCGCTCGTCGACGGCCTCGCCGCGCTCGCCGCCTGGAAGCTCGGCCTCGAAGCCCAACCCGCCGACGGCCGTACCAAGCTCACCTCCTCCTCGGGCGCCAGCCGCTACCCCAGGGGCAGCGTCGTCGAGTTCGACGCCGTCTCCGGACACCGTGACGCCGTCGCCACCGAGTGCCCGGGCAACGCCCTCTACGCCCTGCTCCCCGCCCTGCGCACCGCGGCCGCCCTCCTCCAGACCCGCTGACCCCTCGCCGCGTCCGGCCGGTGCCGCCCCGGGCCCGTCCGACCCCGCGCGTATCGTTCATGTCCGGAGGCGACGCGGGAGGCGACAGCGGTGGAAGCGGTACGGCGCTGGCGCCCGGGCTTCCCGCTGGACGTGGCCCGCACCCTGCTCCCGCTGCGCCGGGGCCCCGCCGATCCGGCGTACCGCAGCACCGGCGACGGCGCCGTCTGGCGCGCCTCCCGCACCCCGGCCGGCATCGGCACCCTGCGGGTGCTGCCGCGTCCGGCCGCCGGCGAGGTCGAGGCGAGCGCCTGGGGCCCGGGCGCGGACTGGCTCCTCGACCGCCTCCCCACCCTGCTCGGCGCCGACGACGCCCCGGAGGCGCTGGTCCTGCCGCCCGGCCCGCTGCGGGACGCCCAGCGCCGTACCGCCGGGGTCCGGCTGGCCAGGACCGGTCTGGTGCTGGAGTCGCTGGTCCCGGCGATCCTGGAGCAGAAGGTCACCACCGACGAGGCCTACCGCGCCTGGCGCACCCTGCTGCGGGACTTCGGCACCCCGGCGCCGGGCCCGGCCGAGGGCATGCGGGTGGCACCGTCGGCCCGCGAGTGGGCGCTGGTGCCGAGCTGGGAGTGGCACCGGGCGGGCGTGGACCCGAAGCGCTCGGCGACGATCATGCGCGCGGTCCGGCTGGCGCCGCGGCTGGAGGAGGCCTCGGCGATGGGCCACGAGGAGGCCTTCGCCCGCCTCACCGCCGTCCCGGGCATCGGGGTCTGGACGGCCGCCGAGACCCTGCAGCGCAGCAACGGCGATCCGGACGCGGTCTCGGTCGGGGACTTCCACCTGCCCGATCTGGTCGGCTGGGCCCTGGCCGGCCGCCCCCGCAGCGACGACGCCCAGATGCTGGCGCTGCTGGAGCCCTACCGTCCCCAGCGCCACCGCGTCTGCCGCCTGCTGCTGGCCACCGGCGTCCACGCCCCCCGCTACGGCGCGCGCCTGACCCCCAACGACCACCGCCGCCGCTGACCCGGAAACCCCTCCTGGTGTACACGTTCATGTGTACGCTTGAGTCATGACCGACGCGCTGAACATCCGGGAACTGCGGGCACGCCTTGCGGAGGTGGTCACCCAGGCCGAGGCCGGCGAGATCACCGTGATCACGCGCAAGGGCGAGCGCGTCGGAGCGGTCGTGCCGATCGAGATTCTCGACGCCATAGAGGATGCGGCGGATGAACTCGCCGCGCGTGAGGCGCGGAAGCACCTGGACGATCCGACCGTCACCATGGCCGAGCTGCTGGCGGACTTGTTCGGATCGCCCGCGGACTCCGCCGGGAGCGCTGCGTGAAGTACGCCTTCGGCTTCACCTCGCATGCCCGGCGCCAGCTGCGCGGGATCGGTCGGCTTGAGGTGATGCGTATCCTCACCGCCCTCACCGAGCTGGGGGACGACCCGTTCGTCGACGGACCCGACGTCAAGAAGCTGGCCGGCAACGATGACCTCTACCGGCTCAGGGTCGGTGATTTCCGGGTGATCTATCAGGTGCGCGGCGACGTGTTGGTGATCCTCGTCGTTCACGTCGGCAATCGCCGGGACGTCTACCGCGGTCTCTGAGTATCCCTACCGCACCGCGATGAAGGCGTCGGCGCCGCGCTCCGGGCGGGCCTTCGGCGGCTCGGCGGGGCGGCCGACGGCGACGGCGCCCATCGGGTCCCAGTCGTCCGGGAGGTCCAGCGCCTCGCGCACGGTGTCGCGGCAGAACATGGTGGACGAGACCCAGGCGGAGCCGTAGCCCTCGCCGGTGAGCGCGACCAGCAGGTTCTGCACGGCGGCGCCGACGGCGACGGTGAACATCTCCCGTTCGGCGGTGGCCCGGCGCGGGTCGGGGTAGTCGTGCGAGCCGTCCGTCACCAGGCAGGGCACCACCAGGTAGGGGGCGTCGCGCAGGACGTTGCCGCGGGCGGTGCGCCGGGCGATCCTCGCCTCGTCCCAGCCGTCGAGTTCGCGCAGGTCGCGCTGCCAGGCGGCGAGCATCGCGTCGAGCAGCCGCACCCGGGTGTCCGCCGACTCCAGCAGCACGAACCGCCACGGTGTGGTGTGGTGCGGGGCGGGCGCGGTGACGGCGGCGGCGACGGCGCGGCGGACGGCCGCCGGGTCGACCGGTTCCGCGGTGAAGGAGCGGACGGTGCGCCGCAGGGTGACGGCCTGCCGCAGCGCCTCGGAGGTGCCGAGCCGGAACATGTCGTCGACGGAGGGCCGGACCAGCGGCCGGACGCCCTCGCCGTCCTCGGCGGTGACGAGGTGCCCGAGTCCGCGCACGACCGCCACCGGGACGCCGGTGGCCTTGCCCTTCACCAGGTCGGCGGCGGCGGCGAGTTCGTCGGCCGTCGCGGTGACGGTCATCTCCAGCCGGTTGCCGTGGCTGTCGGTGCGGCCCCGGTGGTCCTCCAGGACGGAGAGGCCCGCGGCGCCGATCGCGACGTCGGTCAGCCCGTTGCGCCAGGGCCGTCCGAAGGTGTCGGTGACGACGACGGCGAGCCGGCGGCCGGTGAGCTGCTGGAGCCGGGCCCGCAGCGCCCGCGCGGAGGCGTCCGGGTCCTCGGGCAGCAGCAGTACGGTGCCGGGGGCGGTGTTGGAGGCGTCGACCCCGGCGGCGGCCATGATGAAGCCGTTGCGGTTCTCCACGATTCGGATCGGTCCGCGCCGGGCGACCAGTCGGACGGTCTCGGCGTCGATCGCGTCCTCGCGGTCGGTGGCGTGCAGCAGCCGGTCCTCGGCCTTGCTGACGATCTTCGAGGTGACCAGCAGGATGTCGCCGTCCTGGTACGTCCCCGCCTTGGCGATGAGCTCGCCCAGGTCCGCCCCCGCCTCGATCTCGGGGATGCCGCCGACTCCGAGGACCTCCAGCGTCACTTCCGCACCTGCTCCGCCAGCGCCAGCGCAGTGCGCGCCATCTCGGCGGTGGCCTCGATGTCGGTCATCAGCAGCGGGACGGCCCGGCAGGCGATCCCGGCGGCCTCGACGGCGGCCACCGAGGCCTCGTCGGCGCTGTCGACCAGCCACCCGTCGAGAAGGCCCGCCCCTCGCCCGTCGCCGCTCTCGCCCGGGCCGCTTGGCAGCGCCGCCCTGCTGCCGTAGTTCAGCGCGACCGCCTCCGCGGTGGCCTCGACGCCGACGGCGGCGAGCACCTTGTCGGCCATGCCGCGCACCGGCGCCCCGCCGATGATCGGGGAGAGCCCGACGACGGGCGCGGGTGCGGCGGCGACCGCCTCCCGGATGCCGGGGACGGCGAGGATGGTGCCGATCGAGACCACCGGGTTGGACGGCGGGAAGAGGATGACGTCCGCCCCGGCGATCGCCTCCAGCACGCCGGGCGCGGGCTTGGCGGTGTCCGCGCCGACCGCGACGACCGCCTCGGCGTCCACCGCGGCGTGCAGCTTGACCCAGTACTCCTGGAAGTGGATCGCCCGGGTGCCCTGCTCGTCGGTGATCCGCACGTGGGTCTCGACCCGGTCGTCGCTCATCGGCAGCAGCCGCACGCCCGGCTTCCAGCGCACGCACAGCGCCTCGGTGACCTGGGTGAGGCTGTACCCGGCGGTGAGCATCTGGCTGCGCACGAGGTGGGTGGCGAAGTCCCGGTCGCCGAGCCCGAACCACTCGGGGCCGACGCCGTACGCCTTCATCTCGGCCTTGATGGACCAGGTCTCGTCGGTCCGGCCCCAGCCCTGTTCCTCGTGGATGCCGCCGCCGAGGGTGTACATCACGGTGTCGAGGTCGGGGCAGACCTTGAGGCCGTAGAGGTGGATGTCGTCGCCGGTGTTGCCGATGACGGTGATCTCGTCCTGCGGTCCGACCGCCGCGCGGAGTCCGCGCAGGAAGCGCGCCCCGCCGATTCCGCCTGCCAGTGCCACGATGCGCATGGGACTCATCCTGCCACGGTCGGACCCTCCGTCAGCCCGGGATCAGTGCGACCCGGCCTGTGCCTGCTGCTCGGGGTGCTGCTCGGGGACGGCGGCGGCGCCGTACTGGTTCATCTCGGTCAGGCCCGGGGTGTAGAGGTGGATGGAGACGGCGGGTTCGAGCGCGCCGTTGACGACCTCGTGCAGGTAGCCGGAGGAGAACACGCGCTGCCCGCCGGGCCGCAGGGCGCGGGCGCCCTCGCCCGCGTGCGTGAGGGAGCGCTCGATCAGCTCGCCCTTGACGACGCTCATCACGCCGGAGGACTCGCCGTGGTCGTGGAAGCCGCTGGACTGGCCGGGCAGCCAGCTGAGCAGCCAGACCTCGTAGCCGGGGCCGGTCTCCAGCCGGGCGTACCAGCGGGTCAGCGCGTCGTAGCGGACGAGCGGCTCCCAACGGGTGCGGTCGGCGGCGATCTCGCGCACCAGCCGGGCGTACCCGGCGACGGTGGTGGGGTGGGCCGGCAGGTCGGTGCGGGCCAGGTGCGGGAAGGCGAGCGGGTCGCCGGCGATGGAGACGTCGCTGAGGCCGTCGGCCCACTGGCGGGTCCGGGTGCCGGCGGGGGCGGTGGCGGGGCCGCGGTGGGCGAGCTTGTTGCGGTCGCGGTTCCGCTTGCGGATGCGGATCATGCGCACGGGAGTCGTCCTCGGAGGAGTCGGCCGGTTCGTGGGATCGGCCGGATCCGGATGTCCTGGGACGGGAATCGCGGGCGGCCTCTGTGCTTCCTGGGGGCGGCGCGCGGTGGGACGCGGGCGCCTAGATACAGCAGGAACAGAGGCGACAACAAGAGTTCACGGCACGGCGGAGGGTGGAACCGCTCCGGGGGCTGGCGAACTCTGACATAGAAGCAAGGACACCGCATCCGCGAGGGCGGTGTCAAACCAAAGGATGCGGCATTCGAGGGGGTTAGGTCCGGATCTTTCCCTGATGGGGTGATTCATCACTCTCTATGTTTCGATGGGAAGATCGCCGGGAAGGCAGCCCGATGACCGGCCTGTGGCGGTGACCGGGCGTCACCTGCTGAATGGTTGCGGATGGTTCGGCACTGTTCAGGACCTTGAGGCAGAAGGTCCGATGTGTCCGGATATGTACACTATTCGTAACGGCTTGGTGCCAGGGAGTGAATCCCGGCCCCAATACCAGAGCTCGGCTTGACTGGGCCAGAGTGACGCAACTGTAATTTCACTCGTGTCGTCGGCCGCACGAGGCAACGGCAACCACGGGGACGCCAAGTAGGGGCAGAGGAGGCGCGCCACATGAGCGAGCTCTTTGAGCTGTTGATCGGGGACGGCATCGCGGAGGACGAGGAGGAACTCGGCTGGCAGGAGCGCGCGTTGTGCGCCCAGACCGACCCCGAGTCCTTCTTTCCCGAGAAGGGCGGCTCGACCCGCGAGGCCAAGAAGGTCTGCCTCGCCTGCGAGGTCCGCTCCGAGTGCCTGGAGTACGCGCTCGCCAATGACGAGCGCTTCGGCATCTGGGGCGGTCTCTCCGAGCGCGAGCGCCGCCGGCTCAAGAAGAGCGCGGTCTGACGGGCGGCCCCGACCCTCGCTGACCCTTCGACAGCGACGGACAGCCGCACAGCCGTACGGGCGCCTCACCGCGATGGTGGGGCGCTTTCGTGTTCCCGGGGCCCCCTTCACGGTCTCCGCACGCACACCCCGGACGAAGCGGCCACCCGGAGCCGTTAGTGTGGTGCGCCATCCGGTTGCCGTTCACCGGCTGTGTCCACCGAGAACTGGGGCCCGCGCACGCGATGACCGTCTACAGCCACCAGAGCGGCTCCACCGCTTCCCGGCCGCCCGCCTACCCGCGCCACCTGGTCACCGCCGTGATCGTCTCGCACGACGGCGCCCGCTGGCTGCCGCAGGCCATGGCCGGCCTGCTCGGTCAGGACCGCCAGGTCCAGCGGATCCTCGCCGTCGACACCGGATCCACCGACAACTCTCCGCAACTGCTCGCCGACACCCTCGCCGACTGGCTGCCGGACAGCGGCCCGCTGGTCCTCGGCCGCCGGGCCGGCTTCGGCACCGCCGTCGCCGAGGCCGTGTCGAGCAGCGCGCCCCTGCGTCCGGAAGACCTGCCGTACCGGCTCGACCCGTCCGGCTACGACCCGGTCACCGGCGGCTGGGACGACTTCGGCGACCCGCTCGCCCAGGAGGACGACCTCGGCCGCGGCGGCCCCCGCGAGACCCGGCCGGTCGAATGGCTCTGGCTGCTGCACGACGACTGCGAACCGCAGACCGACGCGCTGCGCCGGCTGCTCCAGGTCGCCGACTCCACCTCCAGCGCCGCCGTGGTCGGCCCCAAGCTGCGCAGCTGGTACGACCGCCGCCAGCTGCTGGAGGTCGGCGTCACCATCGCCCACTCCGGCCGCCGCTGGACCGGCCTGGACCGCCGCGAGCAGGACCAGGGCCAGCACGACCAGGTCCGCCCGGTGCTCGCCGTCTCCAGCGCGGGCATGCTGGTGCGCCGGGACGTCTTCGAGGAGCTCGGCGGCTTCGACAGGGCCCTCCCGCTGATGCGGGACGACACTGACTTCTGCTGGCGGGTCAACGCCGCCGGCCACCGCGTGGTGGTCGCCCCCGACGCCGTGCTGCGGCACGCCGAGGCGTCCTCCCGCGAGCGCCGCGCGATCGACTGCGGCCCCTCCCACCCGCACCGGGTGGACAAGGCCGGCGCGGTCTACACCCTGCTCACCAACTGCAAGGGCGCGCTCTTCCCCTACGTCCTGCTGCGGCTGGTGCTCGGCACCCTGCTGCGGGCCGTCACCAACCTGCTCGGCAAGGACCCGCGCCAGGCCTTCGACGAACTCGCCGGCCTCGGCCACGAACTCGTCCGCTTCCCACGGCTGTTGGCCGCGCGCAAGCGCCGTGCCCGGTCCCGGGCGGCGGACGCCCTGGACGACCGCACGCTCTTCCCGGCCCCCGGGGCCACCACCCGGCTGGCGGTCGAGGGCGTCGTCGGCTCGCTCGGGATAGGGGGCGGCGACGACAGCGGCCGGCACGGCTCGGCCGAGGCCGGCGGCGACGAGGACGCCGAGGACCTGGTCGTCGAGCAGTTCGCGCTGCTCAAGAAGCTCGCCCGGCGCCCGGCGCCGGTGCTGTTCGCGGCCGTGCTGGTGTTCGCCCTGATCGCCTGCCGCGGCCTGTTCGGCAGCGGCGAGCTGTTCGGCGGCGCCCTGCTGCCCGCGGCCGACGGGGCCGGCGGCCTCTGGTCGATGTACGCGGACGCCTGGCACCCGGTCGGCACCGGCTCCACCGCCGCCGCGCCGCCGTACCTCGGCGTGCTGGCCGTGCTCTCCTGGCTGCTCTTCGACCACGCCGACCTCGCGCTCACCCTGATCGTGGTGCTCGCCGTCCCGCTGGCCGCGGTCAGCGCCTACCTGGTGTCCCGGCCGCTGCTGGACTCCAAGGTGGTCCGCGCCTGGGCCAGCGCCACCTACGCGCTGCTGCCCGCCGCGACCGGCGCGCTCGCCCAGGGCCGGATCGGCACCGCCGTGCTCGCCGTGCTGCTGCCGCCGCTGGCCCGCGCCGCCGCCATCGCGGCCGGCCTCGGCATCCGGGACGAGAGCGCCGCCAAGGGCGCCCGCCCGGGCTGGCGCCCGGTCTGGATGGCCGTCCTGCTGCTCACCCTGGCCACCGCCTTCGTCCCGCTGACCTGGGCGCTCGCGGTGCCGCTCTGCCTGGCGATGCTGGTCGTCGCGGTGCTGCGCGGCGGCGCCTTCGGCTCCGGTGGCGCGGCGCTGCGCCTGCTCGGCCTGCGCGTCCTGGTGATCCTGGCGGTGCCCGTCGTGGTGCTGGCGCCGTGGTCGCTCGCGGTGCTGTCGCACCCGCAGCGGCTGCTGCTGGAGGCCGGGCTGCCCGGCCTGCACGGCAGCGGCGCGAGCGCGGCCGGTCTGCTGCTGGTCAACCCGGGCGGCGCCGGGGTGCCGCCGATCTGGCTCTCGGCGGGTGTCGTGCTCGCCGCGCTGGCCGCGCTGCTGCGCGCCGACCGCCGCCGCGCGGTCCTCGTCGCCTGGGGTGCGGCCGGTGCCGGCCTGGTCTTCTCGGTCGCGGTGGCGGGCACCTCCGTCACCCCGGCCTCCGGCGGCCCGGCGGTGCCCGCCTGGGCCGGTCCGGCCACCCTGATCGCCGGCATCGCCCTGCTGGCCGCCGCCGCGATCGGCGCCGACGGCGCCAACGCCCGCGTGGCCGGGATCGCCTTCGGCTGGCGCCAGCCGGTGGCCGCCCTGGTGGTGGCCACGGCCGTGCTGGCGCCGCTGGGCACCGGCCTGTGGTGGGCGCTGACCGGCGCCGGCGGCCCGCTGCACCGCGGCCAGGCCGACCAGGTCCCCGCGTTCATCGCCGAGGAGGCCGGCACCACCGACCGGGCCCGCACCCTGGTCGTCACCGGGGAGAAGAGCGGCGGCGCGGTCCGCTACACCGTGCTGCGCGGCGCCGGGCTGACGCTCGGCCAGGCCGAGTCCACCGTCGACCCGGCGACCGGCACCCAGGACGGCCTGAACAAGATGGTCGGCAGCCTGCTGGCCGGGTCCGGTGCCGACCAGGCGAGCGCGCTGGCCGGTTACGGCATCGCCTACGTGCTGGTCCAGCAGCCGGTGATCGACGTCTTCAAGGACGTTCTGGACACCACCCCCGGCCTGGTCAAGGCCAACCAGGACGGCGCCGCCGCGCTCTGGCAGGTCAACGGCACCCCCGCGGTCCGCGCGGTGATCACCGCCCCGGGCGCCAACCCGGTGGTCGTCCCGTCAGGGGCCCGCGACCTGTCCGCCACCGTCCCGGCCGGTCCGGACGGCCGGGTGCTGCGGCTCGCCGAGTCCGCCGCCACGGAGTGGAAGGCCACCGTGGACGGCACCGCGCTGGAGCCCACCACGGTCGACGGCTGGGCGCAGGGCTTCAAGCTCCCGGCCGCCGGCGGCAAGCTGACCGTCACCCGGGAGGGCGGAGCCGCCCACACCGGCTGGATCTGGGCCCAGGTGCTGCTCGGCCTCACCATCCTCGTGCTGGCCCTGCCCGGCCGCCGCAGCCACAAGGACGACGACCTGCCCGAGGAGGCCGTGGCCGCCGCCGCGCTGGCCGCCGCCGCCCAGGCGCAGGCCCCCGCCCCCGGCAGCCGCCGGGCCCGCCGGATGGCCGAGCGCGGCGAGGGCGGCGAGGGCGCGGACGGCGCCGAGGGCGGTGCCGACGAGTCCGGGGTGTACGACCGGCCGGGCGCGATCCCGGCGCGGCCCGCCGGCGAGCCGGTGACCGGAGCCGTCCAGGCGGCCGCCGCCATCCAGGACGCCGAGCAGTACACCGACCCGTACCAGGCGTACCAGCAGGCCGACCCGTACAGCTACGACCAGTACGCGGCCCAGCAGCCGGTCGCCGCGCCGTACGGCGGCCAGGGCTACGACGCCCACGGCTACGAGAACCACGGGTACGACGGCACCCGGCCGCAGGGCTACGAGCAGCCGTACCAGCCCGAACAGCAGCAGCCGTACGGCTACGACGCCCACGGGTACGACGGCCACCAGCAGCAGCCGGAGCAGCAGCCCTGGCTGCCGGGCCAGCAGCAGGGCGAGCCCTACTACGACCCGAACGACCCCAACGGCCCCGGCCGGTACCCGCACCAGCACGGATCGGGGAGCTGACCCGCGATGAAGAAGCCCGCATTCAGGAAGAAGTCCGGCGCCGGCGAGGCCGCCGGGCCGGCCGGGCCCGCCTTCGCGGCGGAGCCGTCCGGGGCGGCCCCGGCCGCCCGACCCGGCCGCAGCCCTGGCGAGCGCCGCCGCCCGGCGCTTCCGGCTGCTGGGCGCCCTG